>NZ_JAXCIS010000191.1:0-44370 GCF_034044025.1 Pseudomonas sp. SED1 | reverse complement strand
CAGTCCGCCAGTGAGAGCCTGGTCAAATTCATAAGAATTACTGTCTGAGGAGATCCCCATGAACGCTGCCATAGACGTTCTGCAATCCACCCATCAGCACATCAACCGCGATCGCCTGTGGCTGTCCCTGATGGAACTCGCCAAGCTCGGCGCCACCCCCAAGGGCGGCGTCTGCCGCCTGGCCCTGACCGACCTCGATCGCCAGGCCCGCGACCTTTTTGTGAAGTGGTGCGAGGAGGCGGGCTGTACCGTGACCATCGATGGCGTCGGCAATATCTTCGCCCGCCGGCCGGGGCGCAATCCCAAGTTGCCGCCGGTGATGACCGGCAGCCATATCGACACCCAACCCACCGGCGGCAAGTTTGATGGTTGTTTTGGGGTGTTGGCGGGAGTGGAAGTGCTGCGAACCCTCAATGACCTGAAAGTGGAAACCGAAGCGCCGCTGGAAGTGGTGGTGTGGACCAACGAAGAAGGCTCGCGCTTTCCGCCATGCATGATGGGGTCCGGGGTGTTTGCCGAGAAATTCACCCTGGCCGATACGCTGGCCAAGACGGATGCCGACGGCGTGACCGTGGGCGATGCGCTGAATGCTATTGGTTATGCCGGTACGCGGCCAGTGAGCGGGCACAAGGTCGGCGCATATTTCGAAGCGCATATCGAACAAGGCCCGATTCTTGAGGATGAAAAGAAAACCATCGGCGTAGTGCTGGGCGCCCTTGGCCAGAAATGGTTCGACCTGAAATTACGCGGTGTCGAGGCGCACGCCGGCCCAACGCCCATGCACCTGCGTAAAGACGCATTGGTAGGCGCTGCTGCTGTGGTCGCCGCCGTCAATGCGGCTGCGTTGGGTCATCAGCCTCACGCCTGTGGCACCGTCGGTTGCCTGCAAGCGTATCCCGGTTCACGCAACGTCATTCCTGGCGAAGTGCGCATGACCCTGGATTTCCGTCATCTGGAACCGGCACGACTGGATTCGATGATCGCCCAGGTGCGCAAGGTAATCGACGAGACCTGCGCCAAGCACGGCCTCACGTTCGAGATGACACCCACCGCTGACTTCCCGCCGCTGTATTTCGACAAGGGCTGCGTGGATGCTGTGCGTGATGCGGCCAATGGCCTGGGACTGTCGAACATGGACATTGTGAGCGGGGCAGGGCATGACGCGATTTTCGTCGCAGAGTTGGGGCCGGCGGGGATGATCTTTGTGCCATGTGAGGGCGGCATCAGCCACAACGAAATCGAGAATGCCGCACCGGATGATCTGGCGGCGGGCTGTGCGGTGTTGCTGAGGGCGATGGTGGCGGCGTCGGTGGCGATTGCCAACGGCAAACTGGCTGCATAAATCACTGACCCTAGAAACCTACTGTAGGAGCGAGCTTGCTCGCGAAAAACCTGAGGGCGCCGCGTACATCCAGGCTGTACGCGTAATCGTTGACGTTTTTCGCGAGCAAGCTCGCTCCTACAGTTATGGGTCAGCGCACGGCTACCGTCGCATCCACCACCCGATCTACCAGCAACTGCACGCCCTCCAGCATCCGACACATCCCCAGCACCACACTGCGCTGTGAACCATCAACCTCAAAGGCCAAGTGCGCGGCGATGGCATTGATGGATTCCAGATCCTGAGAGGCATTAAGCAGCAGGGTTTCGGTATCGAGACCAGGGCGGAGGGTGAAGAGCAGGTTCGAATCGGAAGGAGGATTTGGACTGTCTTTGATCATGATGCAGTTCCTGGAGAGTTAGAGACTACCACCAGGTTTTTCTCACGAACGAAGGTGGCAGCTGTACGCGGAGTGAGAAAACCAAAACCCCAGGAGCTTGGCCACGCCGAAGCGTGCCCGCGCACAGCCGCCATAACAGCGAGCACAGAAAAAGCGCCTGCACTGTATACGGAGGGCGCTTTTGCGCCAATGGAGTCTTCGGATTTCTCACGTCCGGTCGCTGAATTGGCAGCGACTGGCGAAGACTAGTGGTGCCCGTTCCGACCAGCAACCCGAAAGAAATGTAGGAAATATGTCGCTTCGAGGATGGGTTGTAAGGCATGTCCTGCACCTATGTACGAAGTCTCTTTTGTTCTTCGTACCGCTCATTATTTCGGGCTTCCAGTGTTAGGTTCCGTCACGCAAAAACCTAATGCAGAGGAAGCATTTGATGGCGGACCCTATGCCACCACCCGGCGTATCGCTCGACGAAAATATGGCCGCCGCGTTCCACAAAAAGAATGTGCTGAAGGCTGGTTCCGCGTTTATGTACTCTTGGTTTTATACTCAGGTCCGCAATCGCGGTCCTTGGGACTACAAGAAGATTTCTAAAGAATATGAAGCCTTTGGAAACTTTCATTATGGCGCCGTGGGGACAGCTGCTGGTTTCAGCGAAGAAGTGCTTTTGCGCGCAGCGGGGCTTGCTCAAAGCAGAGCGGGCACGGATAAACCCGAGTTCGGCCGTTGGTGGGGAGAGGCACCTTTCGGTGATGATCCGGTCGACCAATATTGGATCAAGGAAGGAATCAGGTATGCCAGGTTCAGGGACTACTAGAAAGTCAGTTTATTCAGTTGTCACTACTATCCTATTGGCGTGTTGCCTGGTGTATATCGGCGGTGATTGGCTGCTTTCGCCGGGTCGCCCGCAATTGACAGAAGTTGTAATGAGAGTGCCACTTGGCACTGACGGGGCCATCTATGGCGTCAAGGATGACCGTGGAGGGTCAACTGTTCCGTTCAGCTATCGATATTACGTTTACCGCACCTTGGAGGACGACAGTGAAGTATTGGCTGCGTTGAGGGATGCCAGTCCATTTTTAATTACGCGTGACGCATCGGCAAAAGTCGATGTTCAGGGCCGTACCATCACTGTGTCGGTGGCGGGGGACGTATCCGACTATCACAGCAGTACGCTATATCGACATGCCAATGGCAGTGACTACACAGCGGTGAGCGTTTTTCTGAATAGTCGGCCGGAAGATTGAAATTGGCGGTGGCTCAGTCTAGATGTTTGACTGACCCACCGCCTTCGCGAGCAAGCCCGCTCCCACATTTGATCACTGTCGTTCTTGAGACAGGTGCGATCGTTCCCACGCTCTGCGTGGGAATGCATCCCGTGACGCTCTGCGTCACCACTGCGCATGACTTTAACCTTGCATCGCCAGTTGGACGCAGAGCGTCCGAGGCGGCATTCCCACGCAGAGCGTGGGAACGATCATCCAGTGGGCTCGAGATTTGTGTCAGGCTTCCAACCGCCGCCGAGTGCTGTCACCAAACCCACACTCGCCTGCAACTGCCGTGTCTGCACCGCTTGCAACGTGCGCTGTGCCTGCAACGCTGCGGTCTGTGCCGTCACCACATCCAGATAGCTCACAGCCCCCGCCTGATAACTGTTCATCGCCAGCGCCTGGGTGTGCTCGGCTGCATTGGCGGCGGCCTGTTCATCCATCGCCTCCTGCTGCAAATCACGCAGTTGCCCAAGGTTGTCTTCCACCTCACGCACGGCTCTTAACACCTGGCTACGATAGTGCGCCGAAGCCTCTTCAAACTCCGCCTTGGCCTGGCGTTCATTGGCGCTCAGCCGTCCGCCATCAAAGATCGGCAGGTTGACCAAGGGCCCCAGCGCCCAGTACCGATTGGCCGCCGAGAACAAGTTGCCGACGCCTTGGGTCTGCCCGCCAATCAATCCGGTCAAACTGAAATCCGGATACCACGCGGCCTTTGCCACGCCGATATTCGCGTTGGCCGCAAACACCCGTCGCTCCGCCGCCGCAATATCCGGCCGGCGTTGCAGCAGATGGCTCGGCAGCTGTTGCGGAATCCCCGGCAACGCAATCAATTGCCGGCTCGGCGGCAGCTGGAATTCACTGGCCGACACACCCACCAATTCACCAATCGCATGCTCGGTGAGATTGCGCTGACCGCGTACATCGTCAAGCTGGGCCTCGGCTTCAGCCAGCTGATTCTGTGCGCGGGTCAGGTCGAGTTCCGAGGCGATCTGTCCTTCATACCGGCTGCGGGTCAGTTGCAGCGCCTGGCCAAAATCATCCAGCGAACTGCTGAGAATCCGGCTCTGCGCATCCAGCCCGTTGAGCTGCACGTACAGCGTCGCCAACTGATGCTGCAAGCTCAGGCGTGCCACCGCCAAATCATCCCCGGAGGCTTGGGCCTGCGCATCGCCAGCCGCCACTTGGTTGCGGATTTTGCCCCACAGATCCAGGTCAAAACTCAGTGAAAACCCTGCCGTGTTGCTGTTGTACACCGAAGGCTGGGTATCGCCCCGCAGCGGCCGGGAATCCGATTGGCGCTGACGCAACGGCTGTGCGCTGGCGGTGATTTGCGGGAACAATCCGGCATGCAGCTGGCTGGCATACGCCTGGGACGCGTCGAAATGCGCCAGCGCCGCCGCCAGGTCCGGGTTGGCCTTGAGCAGTTGTTCCTGCAGGCCGTTCAAGCGCTGGTCCTGGTAAAGCTGCCACCACTTCGGCGCCAGTTGGTCGGAGGGTTGGGCGCTGTGCCACGGACCGTCGCTGGTCTGTTCGCGGTATTTGGCCGGCAGGTCAATGGTCGGTGCCTTGTAGGTGGGCGCCAACGAGCAACCGTGCAGCGCCAGCAACACCAAGGCTGCGAGGGGTTTAAGCCTTGGGTGCATGGGCACCTCCGGCGTCGGCCAGTTGCACGGCGTCGCCTTCGCGCAGGGCGTCGGGCGGGTTGTCGACTACGCGATCGGCGGGTTTCAGGCCTTGATCGATGACCAGGCGCTCGCCGAGGTCGAGGCCGATGTGGATGTCTTGCAGGTGCACATGGTTCTTGGCGTCCAGAACCGCGACCTGGGTGCCTTGGGCGCGGAAGATCAGGGCGCTGGCCGGGATGCTCACACCATGGGTGTCTGCCGGAATCGCCAGGGTGGCTTCTGCGTAGTCGCCGGGCAGCAACTTGCCGTCCGGATTGTCTGCCACGAACTGCGCGAGCAGGGTGCCGGAGCGGCGGTCGATGGCGGTGGAGTCGCCCATCAGCTTCGCGCTGAAGTGTTCGCCGGGGTGCTCGGGTACCGTCAGTTGGGCGGCCAATCCGGGATGAATCACCGCCGCATAGTTCTGCGGCACCGGCACATAGAGCCGCAGTTGGTGGGTGTCGGCGATGTCGAACAGTTCCGGATCGCTGTCGCTGTCGGCCTTGATCAATTGGCCGATGTCGGTATTACGCGCGGTGATTACGCCAGCGAACGGCGCGCGGATGGTCTTGTAGTCTTCCAGGGCCGACAGCCGCGCATAGTCTGCCTCTGCTGCCTGGGCATTGGCCTTGGCAGCCAGGGCGTTGGAGGTTTTTTCATCGGCCTCCTGGCGCGATACCGAATGGCTGTCCAGCAGGTTTTTCCAACGGGTGGCGGTGGTTTCCGCCAGTCGTGCGTTGGCCTGTTCCTGCACCATGCGCGCGTGGGTTTGTGCCACTTGCTGGTCGAGGTCGGGGCTGTCGATCTCGGCGAGGATTTGCCCGGCCTTGACCTGGGTGCCGATGTCGACCTTCCAGTCTTTGAGATAACCGCTGACCCGCGCATGAATCGGTGCCTTGCTCCAGGCTTCCAGGTGTGCGGGCAGGCGCAGGGTGTCGCCGGCCGCGTTCTGCTTCGGCTGGAACACCAGCACCTGCGGCACTGCGGCGGTTTCGGTCCAGGCGGTGACGGATTTTTCATGCATCGTACGGGCGTGCAGGCCGTTGGCGACCAACAGGGCAGCCAGTGTCAGGCCGCCGACACCCATGAACATCAGACGCTTGCGCGAGGGTTTGTGATCAGACGACATGTGGGGTTTCTCCAGCAGCAGCGCGAGTAGGGTGACGACCGTGGACCAAACTGAAGACCACGGGTACAAACAGCAAAGTGGCAGTGGTGGCGAGGATCAGGCCGCCGATCACGGCACGTCCCAGCGGCGCGTTTTGTTCTTCGGACAAGGCCAGCGGCAACATGCCGATGATCATCGCCAGAGCGGTCATGCACACCGGGCGGAAACGTGTGTAGCCGGCTTCCAGTGCGGCCTTGAGTGCGTCGCCATGTTCGGCCAGGCGCTCTCGGCAGAAACTCACCACCAGGATCGAGTTGGCGGTGGCCACGCCCATACAGAGGATGGCCCCCGTGAGTGCGGGCACCGACAGCGAGGTGCCGCTGAGGAACAGCATCCACACGATGCCCGCGAGGGCCGCCGGCAGCGCGGTGATGATCACGAACGGGTCAGTCCAGGACTGGAAGTTGACCACGATCAGCAGGTAGATCAGCACCACTGCGCCGAGCAGGCCGAAGCTCAAGCCGTTGAACGCTTCATGCAGCGCATCGATCTGCCCGTGCAGGCTGATGGTCGCGCCTTTGGGGCGCATCGGGGCCATGTCATTCAGCACCTTTTGCACATCGCTGGCGACGCCGCCGAGGTCGCGGCCCTGCACGTTGGCGTACAGGTCCAGGGTCGGTTCGATGTTGTAGTGGGTCACCACCGCCGGGCTTTGTACCCGTGAAATCGTCGCTACGCCGCCGAGGATTTGCGACTGCCCATCGGCACCGGTCACCGGCAATGCTTCCAGGGACGGCAGGCTGTCGAGGCGATACTGCGGGGTGGCAGCCACGATCGAATACGACACGCCATTGGCCGGGTTCAGCCAGAACGTTGGTGCGGTTTGCGAGCTGCCGGCCAGGGACGCAACCATGCTGTTGGTCACGTCGCGCTCGGTGATGCCCAGGCCATTGGCGCGCATCCGGTCTACGTTGACTTGCAGTGACGGGTAGCCGGTGGACTGCTGGATACGCAGGTCGGCAATGCCCGGTACGTGTTTCAGGCGACGCTCCAGTTCCACGGCGTAGGCGCGGTTTTCTTCATCGCTGCGCCCGGAGATTTTCACATCCAGCGGTGCCGGTGAACCGAAGTTGAGGATCTGGCTGCTGATGTCGGCCGGCAGGAAGGCGAACTGGCTGCCGGGGAAACTTTCGGGCAGGGCTTCACGCAGTTTTTTCACGTAGTCAGCAGTTGGCGCGTGGTCTTTTTTCAGGGTGACCTGGATATCACCGTCCTGTGGGCCGATGGTGCCGCTGCTGCTGTAGGCCATGTCGATGCCGCTCAGCGGAATGCCGATGTTGTCGACGATAGTGTCTAGTTCGTCGGCCGGAACGATCTCGCGAATCCGCGCTTCGATCCGATCAAACGCTGCGGCGCTTTCTTCGATCCGCGTGCCCAGCGGCAAGCGCACATGCAGGGCCATGGCCCCGGCGTCGGTGGCCGGGAAGAAGTCCTGGCCCAGGCTTGGCAGCAGCAGGAACGAGGCAAGAATGCAGGCCAGGAAGCCGACGATGAAACGCTTGCGAGCACCCAGGGCCAGGGTCAGCAGGCTGTGGTAGACGTCGCGCACGTTGGAGAAGTGACGCTCGAAACCCTGCTGGAAATTCAGCACCGATTGCAGCACGGCGTTGCGCTGGGGTTTGTGCTGGTCGCCCTCGTGATGGTTGATGAATTCATCTTCCGGGTGATGGCCCTGGCCTTGCTCCGGCACGTGCGGCTTGAGCAGGAACATCGCCAGGGTCGGCACCAACGTTCGCGACAGAATGAACGAGCTGGCCATGGCGAAGATCACCGCCAACGCCATCGGGCGGAACAGATAACCGGCGATGCCTTGCAGCATGAACATCGGCACGAACACGATGCAGATACACAGCAGGGACACGAACGCCGGGCCGACAATCTGCTTGGCGCCGTCGAGGATCGCGTCTTTCACCGCCTTGCCTTGTTCCAGGTGCCAGTTGATGTTCTCGATGGTCACCGTGGCGTCGTCCACCAGAATCCCCACCGCCAACGCCAGCCCGCCGAGGGTCATGACGTTGAGGGTTTGCCCGGTGGCTGCCAGCAATGCGATGGCCGAGAGCACCGCCAGGGGAATCGAGGCGGCGATGATGATGGTCGAGCGCCAGCTGCCGAGGAACAGCAGGATCATCGCGCTGGTCAGCAACGCCGCGATGATGCCTTCCTGGGCCACGCTGCCCACCGACTGTTTAACGAACACCGAGGCGTCGCCGAGCAGTGAGGTCTTCAGTGAAGGCGGCAACGTTTCATTGATGCGCGGCAGCATCTGGCGGATGCCGTCGATAATCGACAGGGTGGAGATGCTGCCGTTTTTCAGGGCCGGCATCAGCACCGCACGGTGGCCGTCAACGCGCACGATGTTGGTCTGCGGCGGCGAGCCGTCACGCACGTGGGCCACCTGGCCGATGGTGATGATCGCACCGTCGACCGTCTTGATCGGCAGGTCGTTGAGCTCGTCAATCGCCTTGGGGCTGTTGTTGAGCAAGATCGTGTATTCGTTGGGGCCGAGTTTGGCGGTACCCACCGGGATGATCTGGTTCTGCAAGGCGAGAGCGTTGCCCACGTCCTGTGCTGACAACCCTTTGGCGGCCAGCGCCTGCGGGTCGAGATCGAGGGTGATCTGGCGTTGCTTGCCGCCCATTGGCGTGGGCATGGCCAGGCCGGGCAGGGCACTCAGGGGCAGGCGGATATTGTTCTGTACCAGGTCGCGGATTTTCGCTTCCGACAGGCTGGGGCTGGAGAACGCCATCTGCAGGATCGGCACCGTCGAGGCGCTGTAGTTGAGGATCAGCGGTGGGGTGATGCCCGGTGGCATCTGCTTGAGCACGGTTTGTGACACCGCTGTTACCTGGGCGTTGGCGGTGCGGATATCCACGCCGGGCTGGAAGAAAATCTTCACGATGCCCATGCCGGGTAACGACTGCGATTCAATGTGTTCGATGTCGTTGACGGTGGTACTCAGGGAGCGTTCGTAGGTGTAGATCACGCGACCGGCCATGGCGTCCGGGGACAGGCCGTTGTACTGCCAAACCACCGCGACGACGGGGATGCCAATGTCGGGAAATACGTCAGTGGGGGTACGCAAGGCCGCCATGGGCCCAATGATGCAGATGAATATTGCCAGCACGATAAACGTGTAGGGCTTGAGCAGTGCGGTCTTTACCAGCCCGAGCATGCCGTAACCTCCAAAGGAGTGGGATTGCAAACCCCGGCAGTCTTGCCCGACCCACCTAACACGCACCTTTCAGCCAGGTGAAGGAAGATTTAGTTAACGGCTGAAGATCCTTTCATATGTATTCATTTGTTCAATAATGGTGACAGTACCAAGCTGGATACCGATCGAACGGGAGCTGTTTTGCCCCTTCACTCTTTATCCATTTGGAGTTCTGCCATGTCTCTTAAACCCTTGTTGTTGATCCCGGCCTTGAGTGCGGTCCTGCTGTTGTCGGCGTGTGCCGGCCCGATGCCGAAGGCGGACCCGAGCGAAGCCTGGATCGGCCTGCAAGAGGAGGCGCCCAACGACCTGATGGCCGAGCGGGTAGACGGTAAAAACATTAATGATGGCCGCTACTTCGAAGTGAAACCTGGCGCCCATCGCCTGGATGTCACCTTGTTTGAAGAAGAGGCGGGGGATGACAACCAGCAGGATTGTCGCGGGCATGTCACGTACGGCAACTTCAAGGCCGGTGAACATTACACCTTGGTGGAATCCAGTCTGGGTACCACGGTGCGTGCCGAGTTAAAGGATAGCCACGGCAAGGAATTGGCGCAGACCGATGACTTCAGTTGCATGCCTGGCTAAGGCGTCAGGCGTGGTGCCCGGCAGGTTTGTGCAGTTTGTCGGGCGCTGCGGGTTTTACCTGTGGGTGATGGTGCCGGCGGGTTACGCGCATCACGCCCCAAAGCATGGCGGCGGCGACGGCCAGCCAGCCACAGATCAAAAGTAGAATCGTTGTTGTCAGGCTCATAAGTGCCTCCTTTGCCCGGTACGGGGCACACACTGTCTTCTCAATGGACAGTCTAGCTATCCGCAGGTTGCCTGCTATTGACCAATGGTCGTGTGCATCCAACTTGTTTGCTCTATGGCGGGCCCTTTACTGCGGTACAAGGCTATACCCGCGCCCCTCAGCGTCCTATGATCAGGGCCCATGTCGGCAGTTGATCAAGTGAGTGAAGAAGTTGCGGTTTCCCTCGAACATTAAAACCTCCTGGTGGGTCGCAGCCTGTTTCATGGGGCTGGCGGCCTGCACCTCGCACCCTAAACCCACGAGCATCCCGGGCCTGCCGGAGAGCGTCGAACTCAAGGGCGTGCCGGCGTTTCGCGGCGAGACTTACCTCGGTGGCCCGGCCGCTCTGGCCAGCATGCTGTCCCAACAAGGCATTGTGATTACACCGGGGCTATTGGATAAGCCTCTGCATTTGCCGGGCGCCGAAGCGGACCTCGAGCGCAACATGCAGGTGTTGGCCCGTGAATACGGGATGTTGGTGTATCCGCTGGAAGGTCAGCTGCCGGCGCTGCTGGCACAGGTCGCGGCCGGGTACCCGGTGATGGCGCGTATCACCCAGGGCTCGACCTTCTGGGCCGGGCCGCGGTATGTCGTGGTGGTGGGTTACAACAAGCAGAAGAGCATGGTGTTGCTGCGTTCGGGCTTGGAGCGACGCATGCCGATGGATTTCAGCGCGTTTGAGTCGGCGTGGAAAGACGGCGGCAAGTGGGCGGTACTGATTCAGCGGCCCACCCAGTTGCCGGTCAAGGTCGACGCCCAGCGCTGGCAGCAGGCGGCAAGCGCCACGGCCCAGGCCGGGCAGGAGCAGGCCGCGGCTCAGGCGGTCAAGACGCTGGCCAGTCAGGCCAAATAAAAAAACGGCGCTCAAGGGCGCCGTTTTTTATTGTCGCCATTGAATACTCAGCGGGACTCGGTCACCTGAACGTTAGCCCGTGGGCGGTTCTTCAGGTTCTTGTCAGCCTTGTAGCGCAAGGCGACGTCCGGCACCGAGCCGCTCTTGCCGGTCTCGACCCAGCTGCGGATGCGACTGGCATCGGCAAAGTGGGTGAACTTGCCGAAGGCGTCGAGGATCACCAGCGACACCGGACGATTACCCATGCTGGTCACCAGCACCAGGCAGTGGCCGGCCTGGTTGGTAAAGCCGGTCTTGGTCAGCTTGATGTCCCAGTTGGCGCGGTTGATCAGGTGGTCTGTGTTGGAGAAACCCAGGGTGTAGTTGGGCTTGCGGAACGAGACGGTCTTTTCCTTGGTGGTACTCAGTTGGCTGAGCATCGGGTATTTGCGCGCGGCGGCCAGCAGCTTGCTCAAGTCGCGGGCGGTGGACACGTTGTGAATCGACAGGCCGGTGGGTTCTACATAGTGGGTGCTGGTCATGCCCAGCGCCTTGGCCTTGGCGTTCATCGCCGCGATAAAGGCCGGGTAGCCGCCCGGGTAGTGGTGGGCCAGGCTGGCGGCGGCGCGGTTTTCGGAGGACATCAGGGCAATCAGCAACATCTCTTTGCGCGGCATCTCGCTGCCAATCTTGACCCGGGAGAACACGCCTTTCATCTCCGGCGTGTCCTTGATGTTGATGTCGATGTATTCATCCATGTTCTGCTTGGCTTCCAGCACGATCAGGCCGGTCATCAGTTTGCTGACTGAGGCGATCGGCACGATGACATCCGGGTTGCTGGCATAGATGACTTTGTTGGTCTGCAGGTCTACCACCATCGCACTGCCGGAGGCGATGTGCAGGGTGGACATGTCGCGGGGGGCCATAGTGGTTTCGCCGGCGTTCGCGAAGGTGCCTGTAAATGCAAAAAATAGGCTGATGATGGAAAGATGAATTTTCACGCGGATGAACTCGCTAAAAAAAGTAGGGATATACCGTTTTGCACGGACTTTCTGATAAATGCCGTTACATTTTAGGAGTATGGATCAGAAACTGTCGAATGTTCATCTGAAAACAGATGAAAGCCCTTAAAAACTAAGAAAAAAGTGCTTTTTATCCGGCCAATAAAAAGCCCTGCGATAAGGCAGGGCTTTTTCAGAGCAGCTGGTTATTAGCTGTGCAGGGTTTCGGCTGCGTACAGGGTATTTTCCAGCAGGCAGGCGCGGGTCATCGGGCCAACACCACCCGGTACCGGGGTGATCCATCCGGCGCGGGGCAGGGCGGTTTCGTACACCACGTCGCCCACCAGCTTGCCGTCGTCCTGGCGGTTGATGCCTACGTCGATAACGATGGCGCCTTCCTTGATCCACTCACCCTTGACCAGGCCCGGCTTGCCAGCAGCGACCACTACCAGGTCGGCGCGGCCAACGTGGCCAGCCAGGTCCTTGGTGAAACGGTGGGTGACGGTCACGGTGCAGCCGGCCAGCAGCAGTTCCATGGCCATCGGGCGTCCGACGATGTTCGATGCGCCAACAACGACTGCATCCAGGCCATACAGATCGACGCCGGTGCTTTCCAGCAGGGTCATGATGCCCTTCGGAGTGCACGGGCGCAGCAGCGGAATACGCTGGGCCAGGCGGCCGACGTTATAAGGGTGGAAACCGTCGACGTCTTTGTCCGGGCGGATGCGTTCAAGCAATTTCGACGCGTCCAGGTGCTCGGGCAATGGCAGTTGCAGCAGGATGCCGTCGATGGCCGGATCGTCATTGAGGCTGTCGATCAGGTCGGTGAGGGCCTGCTGGGTGGTGTCGGAATCCAAGTCGTAGGCTTTTGAGATAAAGCCGACCTCTTCACAGTCTTTACGCTTGTGCGAGACATAAACCTGAGAGGCAGGATCGCTGCCGACCAGGATCACCGCGAGGCCCGGCGTGCGCAGGCCTTGTTGGCTGCGCTCGGCGACTCGTTTGGCGATCTGCTGGCGCAGGCTGGCGGCGATTGATTTGCCGTCGATAAGTTGTGCAGTCATTACGCGTGATTAACCATCGAGAGGGGGAAGAAAAGTGCGCGCATTCTCGCATGCCATGGCGCGAGGGCAAAGGCGCTTGGTCTGCAAATTCCCCTAACCCCTTAAATAAAATGAATTTTTTATAAAAAGGATTTGACGGGTTTCGGGTGCATCTATACTATTCGTCGCACTTGTCGGGCACAGCCTAGCACTGGTTAGTTTGTAATCCTCCAAGAGTACAGATTAATAAGGCGCCCGTAGCTCAGCTGGATAGAGCATCCGCCTTCTAAGCGGATGGTCGCAGGTTCGAGTCCTGCCGGGTGCGCCATTAGGCAGCTTTGGCACAAGTAGCGCAATATGGTGGGCGTAGCTCAGTTGGTAGAGCACGGGATTGTGACTCCCGTTGTCGAGGGTTCGATCCCCTTCGTCCACCCCATATTTAAAAGGCGCCAGATTAATAGTCTGGCGCCTTTGCTTTAAAAGCTTCAAGCGCGGATGTGGTGGAATTGGTAGACACACTGGATTTAGGTTCCAGCGCCGCAAGGTGTAAGAGTTCGAGTCTCTTCATCCGCACCAAATAAAGCTTCATGAAAAGCCTGCTGGCTTTCCTGAGGCTCAACAAATAGCCATTTTGACGGGCTTTTTGGTCACGCAATATGGTGGGCGTAGCTCAGTTGGTAGAGCACGGGATTGTGACTCCCGTTGTCGAGGGTTCGATCCCCTTCGTCCACCCCATATTTCGAAAGGCGCCAGATTAATAGTCTGGCGCCTTTTTTGTTTCAGCGGTTTGAGTTTTAACGCAGTCGCAGGTGCTGGGCTGCAAGGGCAGGGCGTTTCGTCGTATTTATGTTTCGCGATGATGCCGCACTGCTCGCTGGCCTTGTCCGCAGGGTCGGTTGTCAGGGAGATGATTGGCAGCTGCTTCTATATATAGAAGGGTTGGCGCAGAGCCCTGGCGTGATGGGATGTATTTGCTACCGGGGCGAGCTGCACTCGTGCATTCGTACCTATAAATTGCCCGCTGTTTTTTTACCCGTTTTCAGTAGGGTGACTTCTTGAGTTTGACCCACTAGAATGCATGCCCTTGATTCTGGGGTCGGAAACGGCCAGCTAACGTCTGTGCAACGAGGAATATCCATGCAAGTTTCTGTTGAAAATACTTCTGCTCTTGAGCGCCGCATGAGCATCACCGTGCCGGCCGAGCGCATCGAGACCCAGGTCAACAAGCGTCTGCAGCAGACTGCCCAAAAGGCCAAGATCGCTGGTTTCCGTCCAGGCAAAGTGCCAATGAGCGAAATCAAGCGCCGCTTCGGTGCTGATGCACGTCAGGAAGCAGTAGGTGACGTGATCCAGGCTTCCTTCTACGAAGCCGTTGTCGAGCAAAAGCTGAACCCGGCTGGCTCGCCTTCCATCGAGCCTAAGTCCCTGGAAGCAGGCAAGGATCTGGAATACGTTGCAATCTTCGAAGTGTTCCCTGAATTCGAAGTTGCCGGTTTCGATTCGATCGCCATCGAGCGCCTGAGCGCTGATGTTGCTGACTCCGATCTGGACAACATGCTGGAAATCCTGCGCAAGCAGAACACTCGTTTTGAAGTGGCCGATCGCGCTGCCCAGAACGAAGACCAGCTGAACATCGATTTCGTTGGCAAGGTTGACGGCGAAGTGTTCGCTGGCGGCTCCGCCAAAGGCACTCAGCTGGTGCTGGGTTCCAACCGCATGATCCCTGGTTTTGAAGACGGCCTGGTTGGCGCCAAAGCTGGCGAAGAGCGCGTTCTGAACCTGACTTTCCCGGCTGACTATCAGAACCTGGACCTGGCTGGCAAAGCCGCCGAGTTCACCGTGACCGTCAACACTGTTTCCGAGCCTAAGCTGCCAGAACTGAACGAAGAGTTCTTCAACCAGTTCGGCATTAAGGAAACTGGCATCGAAGGTTTCCGCACCGAAGTTCGCAAGAACATGGAGCGTGAGCTGCGTCAGGCCATCAAGTCCAAGGTCAAGAACCAGGTGATGGACGGTCTGCTGGCCGCCAACCCGATCGAAGTGCCTAAGGCCCTGCTGTCCAACGAAGTTGATCGTCTGCGCGTGCAGGCTGTTCAGCAGTTCGGTGGCAACATCAAGCCTGACCAACTGCCGGCCGAGCTGTTCGAAGAGCAAGCCAAGCGCCGCGTTGTACTGGGTCTGATCGTGGCTGAAGTGGTCAAGCAATTCGACCTCAAGCCTGACGAAACCCGCGTTCGCGAAATGATCCAGGAAATGGCTTCTGCCTACCAGGAGCCTGAGGCTGTTGTGTCCTGGTACTACAAGAACGACCAGCAGCTGAACGAAGTGCGTTCGGTTGTGCTGGAAGAGCAAGTTGTGGATACTGTTCTGCAGAAGGCTAAGGTGACCGATAAAGCGGTCTCTTACGAAGAAGCAGTCAAGCCGGCTGAAGCAGCACAAGCCGACTGATCGCTCAACTCGTTTGAAAATACACCCATAAGCCAGCCTCGCGCTGGCTTATGCGTATTCAAGACATGACTATTTGGGAGTAACTGCAGAGCATGTTCCGTAATTCGTATATTCAGCAGAACTCTGATATCCAGGCCGCTGGCGGCCTGGTCCCGATGGTTGTCGAGCAATCTGCTCGTGGCGAACGCGCCTATGACATCTACTCGCGCCTGCTCAAGGAGCGAGTGATCTTTCTGGTTGGTCCGGTAGAGGACTACATGGCCAACCTGATCTGTGCGCAGCTGCTGTTCCTTGAAGCGGAAAACCCGGACAAGGACATCCATCTCTACATCAACTCCCCGGGCGGTTCGGTAACGGCTGGCATGTCGATCTACGACACCATGCAGTTCATCAAGCCGAACGTATCGACCACCTGTATCGGTCAGGCGTGCAGCATGGGTGCTTTCCTGCTGACCGCTGGTGCTGAGGGCAAGCGTTACTGCCTGCCGAACTCTCGCGTGATGATTCACCAGCCACTGGGCGGTTTCCAGGGCCAGGCATCGGACATCGAAATCCATGCCAAGGAAATCCTCTTTATTCGTGAGCGTCTCAACACGCTGATGGCCAAACATAGCGGGCATACCCTGGAAGAGATCGAGCGCGACACCAACCGTGACAATTTCATGAGCGCCGAAGCGGCTCGTGAATACGGGTTGATCGACGCAGTGATCGAAAAGCGCCCCGCTTAATATAAGCAGCTCAAAATAGGGCTGGTCGGCAGGTCCGACCACCAGTGGGCTTGAAAAAGCCCTCAATAGCCTTCATCTTGTGTTGCAAGCCTATCGGATTTGGATCGAACGAATGACTGACACCCGCAACGGCGAGGACAACGGCAAGCTGCTCTATTGCTCCTTCTGTGGCAAAAGCCAGCATGAAGTACGCAAGTTGATTGCCGGCCCCTCGGTCTTTATCTGCGACGAGTGCGTCGACCTGTGCAATGACATCATCCGTGAGGAGGTGCAGGAAGCCCAGGCCGAAAGCAGCGCGCATAAATTGCCTTCGCCTAAAGAAATCAGCGGCATCCTTGATCAGTATGTGATTGGTCAAGAGCGTGCAAAGAAGGTTCTGGCCGTAGCGGTGTACAACCACTACAAGCGTCTGAACCAGCGTGACAAGAAAAGTGACGACGTCGAGCTCGGCAAAAGCAACATCTTGCTGATCGGTCCTACAGGCTCGGGTAAAACCCTGCTTGCAGAAACCTTGGCTCGCCTGCTGAACGTTCCCTTCACCATCGCCGACGCAACCACTCTTACCGAGGCCGGTTACGTAGGTGAAGATGTCGAGAACATCATTCAGAAGTTGCTGCAGAAATGCGATTACGACGTGGAAAAGGCCCAGATGGGCATTGTCTACATCGATGAAATCGACAAGATTTCGCGCAAATCCGACAACCCGTCGATCACCCGGGACGTTTCCGGTGAAGGCGTGCAGCAAGCGCTGTTGAAACTGATCGAAGGTACAGTTGCTTCCGTACCGCCACAAGGCGGCCGCAAGCATCCACAGCAGGAATTCCTTCAGGTTGATACGCGCAACATCCTGTTCATCTGTGGCGGTGCGTTCTCCGGTCTGGAAAAGGTTATTCAAAACCGTTCCACCCGTGGTGGCATTGGCTTCAGTGCAGAAGTACGCAGCAAGGAAGAAGGCAAGAAAGTCGGTGAATCCCTGCGTGAAGTCGAGCCTGACGATTTGGTCAAGTTCGGTCTGATCCCGGAATTCGTTGGCCGTCTGCCGGTCCTGGCGACGTTGGACGAGCTGGATGAGGCTGCGTTGATGCAGATCCTCACCGAGCCGAAAAACGCCCTGACCAAGCAATACGCCAAGCTGTTCGAGATGGAAGGTGTGGACCTCGAGTTCCGTGCTGACGCGCTCAAATCGGTGGCCAAGCGGGCACTGGAGCGCAAGACCGGCGCCCGTGGTTTGCGCTCGATCCTCGAAGGCGTACTGCTCGACACCATGTATGAAATCCCCTCGCAGTCCGAGGTGAGTAAAGTGGTGATCGACGAAAGCGTTATAGAAGGTAAGTCCAAGCCACTGTATATCTACGAAAACAGTGAGCCGGCTGCCAAGGCTGCGCCAGACGCGTAAGCGTTGCACCGCCGAGCTGTACAAAATAAAGGGGCCTTAACGGGCCCCTTTGTTTTTACTGCGTTTAACTGATGCCATTACGCTTGTTTTTTTTGCAGGCAGCCCCCATCTTGGTTTCAAGTTACTTTCATCTGTCATAGAGGCGAAATCATGAAGACAACCATCGAATTGCCTCTCCTGCCGTTGCGTGATGTCGTCGTCTATCCGCACATGGTTATCCCGCTGTTCGTGGGGCGCGAGAAGTCTATCGAAGCCCTCGAGGCCGCGATGACGGGCGACAAGCAGATCCTGCTGCTGGCCCAGAGAAATCCTGCTGACGATGATCCGGGCGAAGATGCCCTGTATCGCGTTGGTACCGTTGCAACTGTCCTGCAACTGCTCAAGCTGCCTGATGGCACCGTCAAGGTGCTGGTGGAAGGTGAGCAGCGCGGTGCGGTCGAGCGCTTCATGGAAGTGGACGGCCACCTGCGCGCCGAAGTGGCGTTGATCGACGAAGTCGATGCCCCTGAGCGCGAATCCGAAGTGTTCGTTCGCAGCCTGCTGTCCCAGTTCGAGCAATACGTACAACTGGGAAAGAAAGTCCCCGCAGAAGTCCTCTCTTCCCTCAACAGCATTGATGAGCCAAGCCGCCTGGTCGACACCATGGCCGCGCACATGGCGCTGAAAATCGAGCAGAAGCAGGACATTCTCGAAATCATCGATTTGTCTGCCCGGGTCGAACACGTCCTGGCGCTGCTGGATGCCGAAATCGACCTGCTGCAGGTCGAGAAGCGCATTCGCGGCCGTGTCAAAAAGCAAATGGAGCGCAGCCAGCGCGAGTACTACCTGAATGAGCAGATGAAGGCCATTCAGAAAGAGCTGGGTGACAGCGAGGAAGGCCACAACGAAATCGAAGAGCTGAAAAAGCGCATCGATGCCGCCGGCCTGCCAAAAGACGCCTTGACCAAGGCCACTGCCGAGCTGAACAAGCTCAAGCAAATGTCGCCGATGTCGGCCGAAGCCACCGTGGTTCGCTCGTATATCGACTGGCTGGTGCAGGTGCCGTGGAAGGCCCAGACCAAAGTGCGCCTGGACCTGGCCCGCGCCGAAGATATTCTGGACGCCGATCACTACGGCCTCGAAGAAGTCAAAGAACGCATCCTCGAATACCTCGCCGTGCAAAAGCGCGTGAAGAAAATTCGTGGACCGGTGTTGTGCCTGGTCGGTCCTCCTGGTGTGGGTAAAACCTCGCTGGCTGAGTCGATTGCTCACGCAACAAACCGTAAATTCGTACGCATGGCCTTGGGTGGTGTGCGTGATGAAGCGGAAATTCGTGGTCATCGCCGGACTTATATCGGTTCGATGCCAGGAAGATTGATTCAAAAGATGACAAAGGTGGGTGTGCGCAACCCGCTGTTCCTGCTTGATGAAATCGACAAAATGGGCAGCGACATGCGTGGCGATCCGGCCTCTGCCTTGCTGGAAGTGCTCGACCCCGAGCAGAACCACAATTTCAACGACCATTACCTGGAAGTCGACTACGACCTGTCCGACGTAATGTTCCTGTGCACCTCCAACTCGATGAATATTCCGCCAGCCTTGCTGGACCGGATGGAGGTGATTCGTCTGCCGGGTTACACCGAAGACGAGAAGATCAACATCGCTGTCAAATACCTTTCGCCCAAGCAGATTGCGGCCAACGGCCTGAAAAAAGGCGAGATCGAATTTGATGCCGACGCGATCCGCGACATCATTCGTTTCTACACCCGCGAGGCCGGTGTACGGGGCCTTGAGCGTCAACTGGCGAAGATCTGCCGCAAGGCCGTGAAGGAACATGCGCTGGAAAAACGCTTCTCGGTGAAGGTCACCGCTGAGCTGCTGGAACACTTCCTGGGCGTGCGCAAATTCCGTTACGGCCTGGCTGAGCAGCAGGACCAGGTGGGTCAGGTCACGGGCCTGGCGTGGACTCAAGTGGGCGGCGAATTGCTGACCATCGAGGCCGCTGTTATCCCGGGCAAAGGGCAATTGATCAAGACCGGTTCCCTGGGTGACGTGATGGTCGAATCCATCACTGCCGCGCAGACCGTGGTGCGCAGCCGTGCGAAGAGCCTGGGAATCCCCCTGGACTTCCACGAGAAGCACGACACCCACATCCACATGCCGGAAGGGGCGACGCCGAAAGACGGCCCTAGCGCAGGCGTAGGCATGTGCACGGCACTGGTATCAGCCCTGACCGGCATTCCGGTGCGCGCCGATGTTGCCATGACTGGGGAAATAACCCTGCGTGGGCAAGTGCTGGCCATTGGTGGCCTCAAAGAGAAATTGTTGGCTGCACACCGTGGTGGTATCAAGACCGTGATCATTCCTGAAGAGAATGTTCGCGACTTGAAGGAGATTCCTGACAATATCAAGCAGGATCTGCAGATTAAACCGGTTAAATGGATTGACGAGGTCCTGCAAATTGCGCTGCAATACGCGCCGGAGCCCTTGCCGGATGTGGCTCCGGAGATAGTTGCAAAAGATGAAAAGCGCGAGACTGACTCTAAGGAAAGAATTAGCACGCATTAATACGTTTAAGCCTGGGGGCTTCCTTGACAGCTTTTTAGAGCCCTTGTTATAAAGCGGCTCTTAAGTGTCTGTAGGCCATTCAGCACTGGTTTTTGCTTTCACCAAAAAACTTAGAATCATACTCAATAGATATAAGGGGACTTAGAGTGAACAAGTCGGAACTGATTGATGCTATCGCTGCATCTGCTGATATCCCGAAAGCCGCTGCTGGCCGTGCGCTGGACGCAGTAATCGAATCCGTCACTGGCGCTCTCAAGGCCGGCGACTCTGTGGTACTGGTTGGTTTCGGTACTTTCTCTGTGACCGATCGCCCAGCTCGCACTGGTCGTAACCCACAGACTGGCAAGGCTCTGCAAATCGCCGCTGCCAAAAAGCCAGGTTTCAAAGCTGGTAAAGCCCTGAAAGAAGCCGTTAACTAAGCTTCTCTCAAGCCTTACCCATCCGGGTCGGACGCAGGTCTGACCTGGCAGCGGAGCGGCAGCTGACCCAAGTATCCATCGGGTCGCCACGCCGGGGGTGTGGGTTCAAACCCCCGTCCGCTCCGCCAGCTACGAGAAGGCGCATCCTCGGATGCGCCTTTCTTCTATCCGGACTCTACCCACGCTCCACGGTTGCCTAATTTTGAAGTTCAACCGTTTCTGGGGGACGCATGCTGCAGAATATCAGGGACAATTCACAAGGCTGGATTGCCAAGACCATTATCGGGATCATCGTCGCATTGATGGCGTTTACCGGTATCGAGGCTATTTTTCAGGCTTCGACCAACAACAAGCAGGACGTGGCCAAGGTCAACGGTGAAGAAATCACCCAAAGTGAACTGGGCCAGGCCGTCGACATGCAACGTCGTCAACTGATGCAACAGCTGGGCAAGGACTTCGATGCTTCCTTGCTGGACGAAAAGCTGCTGCGCGACGCCGCGCTCAAAAGCCTGATCGATCGCAAGCTGCTGCTGCAAGGCGCGGCGGATTCGAAATTCGCTTTCTCCGAAGCTGCGCTGGATCAAGTGATCCTGCAGACACCGGAATTCCAGGTGGATGGCCAGTTCAACGCTGAGCGTTTCGACCAGGTGATCCGTCAGCTGGGCTATAGCCGTATGCAATTCCGCCAGATGCTGAGCCAGGAAATGCTGATCGGCCAGGTTCGTGCTGGTATTGCCGGCAGCGGTTTTGTGACTGATGCCGAAGTGCTCGCTTTTGCCCGTCTGGAAAAACAGACCCGCGATTTCGCCACCGTCAGCGTCAAGGCCAACCCTGCGGCGGTGAAGCTCACCGACGACGAGGTCAAGGCTTACTACGACCAGCACGCCAAAGAGTTCATGACCCCGGACCAGGTGGTCATCGACTATCTGGAGTTGAAGAAGGCTTCCTTCTTCGACCAGGTCGCGGTCAAGGACGATGAGCTGCAGGCTCTCTATCAGAAAGAAACCGCCAACCTCGCTGAACAGCGTCGCGCGGCGCACATCCTGATTGAAGTCAACGACAAGACCACCGACGAGCAGGCCAAGGCCAAGATCGAAGAGATCCAGGCACGCCTGGCCAAAGGCGAGAAGTTCGAAGCCCTGGCCAAAGAGTTCTCCCAGGATCCGGGTTCTGCAAACAACGGCGGTGACCTCGGTTTCGCCGGCCCTGGCGTTTACGACCCAGCCTTCGAAACAGCGCTGTACGCGTTGAACAAGGACCAGGTTTCGGCGCCGGTGCGTTCGAGCTTCGGCTGGCACCTGATCAAGCTGTTGGGCGTTGAAGCACCTGAAGTGCCATCGTTCGCCAGCCTGAAAGACAAGCTGACCCGCGAGCTCAAGACCCAGCAGGTTGAACAGCGTTTCGTCGACGCGACCAAGCAACTGGAAGACGCTGCATTCGAAGCTTCCGACCTGGCCCAGCCGGCGTCTGACCTGAAGCTGACCGTGCACACCTCCGCGCCATTCGGCCGTGAAGGTGGCGAAGGTATCGCGGCCAACCGTGCCGTGGTGACCGCTGCATTCAGCCCTGAAGTACTGGATGAAGGTGCCAACAGCACCGCCATCGAGCTGGATCCGGAAACCATCGTGGTGCTGCGTGCCAAAGAGCACTTGAAGCCTACCCAGCTGCCGCTGGAAAGCGTTGCCACTGCCATCCGTGCCCAGTTGACCAAGGAGCGCGCAAGCGCTGCGGCGAAGACTCACGCGGACGAGCTGATTGCCAACCTGCGTGATGGCAAGACACCGCTGAATCAGCCGGTGGATGGCCAGGCCTGGAAAGTCACCGAAGCGGCCACCCGTGGCCAGGAAGGCGTCGAGCCAGCCGTGCTGCAAGCCCTGTTCCGCATGCCAAAGCCTGCGGCCAAGGACAAGCCGACCTTCACCAGCGTGACTCTGCCAGACGGTAGCCTGGTGATCGTGCGCTTGAACGCGGTCAACGAAGCCGCTGCCCCGACCGATGACGAGAAGGCTCAGTACCGCCGCTTCCTCGCGTCGCGTGTGGGCCAGCAAGACTTCGCCGCGTATCGCAAGCAGTTGGAAACCAAGGCTGAGATCAAGAAGTTCTGATCTCGTTACTGCCTGAATAAAAAGACCCCGGCCTGAAGAGGCCGGGGTCTTTTTTTATCCACTCACGCAGCTGACTCAACCAGTCCTTGATTCAACGCGCAAACTTGAGCTTGCCCCAACTCAAGCCAATCACAGCTGCCAGGGTCGAAGCGCTCAGCACACTCAGCTTGGCAGCCGACAGCAGCGTCGGATCGGAGAAGGCCAGCGACGAGATGAAAATCGACATGGTGAAACCAATCCCGGCCAACAGGCCGACCAGGGCGACGCCGTTCCAGGTCACGCCTTCCGGCAGTTGGCAGATGTTCAGTTTGACCAGCACGAAACTCGCCAGCATCACCCCCAGCGGCTTGCCGAGCACCAAGGCCAGGATGACGCCCATGAACACGCCGTGGGGCAGCGGGTCGTCCAGATTGAACCCTTGCAGGCTCACCCCCGCGTTGGCCAGGGCAAACAGCGGCATGACGCCGAAGGCTACCCACGGGTGTAACCCGGCTTGAATCCGCTGCACCGGCGGCAACATTTCTCGCTGGGCCTTTCTCAACTGCTGCAACGGTTTGGCCACCTGATGAGCGCTTTCAGCGGGATGCGAAAGCCGGTCCATCAGTTCGTTAAATGTGCGCCCGATGGTGTCCAGCGGGCGTTCACGGGTGGGCCTTGAAATGACAGGCGTCATCAAGCCAAGCACCACGCCGGCGAGCGTAGGATGTACACCTGTCTTCAGCAGCCCGAACCAGACAATCGCCCCGGGCAGCAGGTACACAACCGCCTTGCCAATCCCCATCCGCTGAAAGACCAGCACCAGTGCCAGCCCGCAGGCTGCGATCACCAGGCCCATGTAGTCCAGGCTCGCGGTGTAGAAGATCGCAATGATCAGGATGGCGACGATGTCATCAATGATCGCCAACGCCAGCAACAGAATGCGCACGCCGGCCGGAATGGATTTACCCAACAGCGCCAGCACACCTACGGCAAACGCGATGTCGGTTGCGGTGGGCACCGCCCAGCCGCTGGCCGCTTCAGTGCCATGGTTGAGCAGGGTATAGAGCAGCGCCGGCATCAGCACGCCACCGAGTGCAGCGCCCAAGGGCAGGGTGGCCAGTTTCAGGTTGGCGAGTGCACCGTCCCTGATCTCCTGGCGAATCTCGGCGCCCACCACCAGGAAGAAGATGGTCATCAGCCCGTCGTTCACCAGGAAGTGTAACGAGCGCGAGACCGTGAAGTCTCCCAGCCCGATAGTGAGTGGGGTGTTCCAGAAGTGTTCGTAGGAATCGGCGACCGGGCTGTTGGCCCAAATCAGCGCGACAATCGCCGCCAGCAGCAACACGATGCCGCTGACGGCCTCGATGCGTGAAAACCGCTCCAATGCAGAAAGAGCGCCTTCGACCAAAACCTGGGGGCGAGGAATAGCAGGGTGTTTATCAGGCACGACAAGTCTCCATTGGCGGCCCGACCAATGCTTATCCTTTAACCTGCGCTGTGCCGTATGCAGCAGCGCACCCAGGGCGATCATAAGAGTTAAGAAACATTACGTCACGTTTCGTTTAAACATCGGTTAAACGCAGCGTCGCCATCAGGGCCAGCACGACCAACGCGACGACCGCCCACGGAAACGCTGTCACGCCCCAACCCTGTAGCAACATGCCGCCGAGCAGTCCACCGCCGGCGATGCCCAGGTTCCACACCGTCACCAGCATCGACTGCGCGGCATCGGCTGAATCCCCGGCCGACTTGGCCAGCGCTGTTTGCAGCAATGCCGGCAGGCCGCCAAACGCCAGCCCCCATAACGCCACTGTGGTGTAGATCACGGTCGCCGAGGTGATCCAGAACGCCAGCGCCAGGGCCGACAGTGCGAACATTGCGCAGCTGATCACCAACAACGCACGCAGCCGCTGATCAATCAACGCGCCGACAATCCAGATGCCCAGCAGCGCCGCCACGCCAAATACCAGCAACACCTGATCGATGTCCGCCGCAATCCCGGCAGGTACCAGGAATGGCGCTATATAGGTGTAGAGAATGTTATGGGCCAGCACGTAGGTAAGGGTCACAAACAGCACCGGACGAATCCCGGGCAGGGCCAGCACCTGGCGTAGCCCCAAGCGTTTTTCCGCTCGCTGCCCGGCAAAGTCCGGGACCTGCCAGCGCACCCAGGCCAGCAGCACAACCGTAAGACCGGTCATGATCGCAAAGCTCAGGCGCCAGCCCACCGTGGTGCCCAGGAATGTCCCGGCGGGCACGCCCAGTGACAGCGCCAACGGCGCCCCGAGCATGGCCACGGCAATCGCCCGGCCTTGCAAGTGTGGCGCAACCATGCGGCTGGCGTAACCGGCGAGCAGCGCCCAAAGCAACCCCGCGAACACCCCGGCGAAGAACCTCGCCACCAGGGTCAGCAGGTAATCGCTGGAAAACGCTGTCACGCTGTTAACCAAGGCAAACCCGCCGATGGCAATCATCAGCAACGGCCGCCTGCGCCAGCCCCGGGTGGCGATGGTCAGGGGAATCGCGGCCAGCAGCGAACCAAGGGCGTAAAGGGTCACCAACTGGCCCACCAAGGCGTCGGACACCCCGAGCCCGGCGCCCATTTGCGGGAGCAAGCCCGCTGGCATGGCTTCGGTGAGGATGGTGATGAAGCCGGCGGTTGCCAATGCCAGCAAACCGCCCAGTGGCAGGCGTTCACGGCTCGCCGCAAGGGCCGGGGAGGGTAAGGCGTTGTCGCTCATGTTTATTGGCTCCGGGTTTCAAACGAAAGGGCAGGGAGCCAGAGTAGGGTGCTGCGCGGTGTAGAAAAACAGGCTAAGGTTCCGAACTTATCGGACGCCAACGTCCGCAATCCTCGGGAGCGAGACGATGGACAGCCTCGGCAGTATTTCAGTGTTTGTGCAGGTGGCGGAAACCCGCAGCTTTACCGAGGCCGGGCGCCTGCTGGGAGTGTCGTCCTCGGCGATTGGCAAAAGCATTGCGCGCATCGAAGAGCGCCTGGGTGTGCGCCTGTTCCATCGCAGCACCCGCAGCATCACCCTGACCAGCGAGGGCGCGCTGTTTCTCGAGCGATCCCGACGGATCCTGGCCGAAGTCGAGGCCGCAGAGCAGGAGCTGAGCCAGGCATCCGCCACACCCAGAGGCAAGCTGCGCGTCAGCCTGCCCCAAGTGCGGGGCCTGTTGATGCCGGTGCTGACGGACTTCATGCGGGCGTATCCCGAGATCGAACTGGACGTGGACTTCTCCGACCGCATGGTGGATGTGATCGAGGAAGGCTTCGACGCGGTGATCCGCACCGGCAAACCCGAGGATTCGCGCTTGATGGCACGCCATCTCGGGTATTACCGCCTGGTGCTGGTGGCGTCCCCGGAATACCTGCGTCTGCACGGCACACCGCGCCAGCCCCGGGACTTGAACGACCACGCCTGTTTGCGCCACAAGTTCTGCGCCACCGGCAAGCTGGAAGCCTGGCCATTGCGCCCCGAACCTGGCCTGCCGGAGCCGGTCCTGCGAGCGCCGCTGGTCTCCACCACCATCGAATCGCTGATGTACGTGTCCCATGCAGGCCTGGGGATTGCCTGCCTGCCGGACTTCATGGTCCGCGAGTCGGTGGAGCAGGGCCGGTTGCAACGGGTGCTGGACTATTACCTGGACCACAGCGGCAGCTTCTGGATGCTCTGGCCATCAAGTCGCCATGCTTCGGCGAAATTGCGCGTGTTTATTGACCATATGGGCGAGCGGCTTTTTCCCGCAGACACCGTCCCATAAGGCTGTGACGTTTTACCGACAGGAATTCGCGCGCCAAGGCCACGTTCTGTTGCACAATACCGCCCTGACTGTTTTCCTCAGGATTTTCGATGTCGACATCATTTCACTTGCGTAGCCTCGGGTTGGCGCTGGTGCTGGCGGGCGCTGCGGGCTGCTCGTCACCCAAGACCGCTATTTATGAACATGAGAATTTCGACGACTCCGGTACGTTTTCCCGGGATTACCCGGTCAGTGATACCGCCGCCTGCGAAGCGGCGCGGCGTGCGCTGTTGAGCCAGGGTTACATCATTACCAGCAGCGATCCAAAGCTGGTGGCGGGTAACAAGAGCTTCCAGCAGACCGGCGAAACTCACCTGCAGATCAGTTTCAACGTGGTGTGTGCCGACGATGGCAGTGGCAATCATCACTCGACGATGTTCGCCAACGCCTTGCAGGATCGCTACGCGCTGAAGAAGGTCAACAACTCCGCGAGTCTCGGCGTGGGTGTGTTGGGCTCGGTGTCGATGCCGATTGGCTCCACCGATGATTCGATGGTCAAGGTGGCCAGCGAGACGGTGTCTGCGCCAAAGTTCTATGAGCGTTATTTCGCGCTGGTGGATGTTTTCCTGCCCCAGGAAGTGAAAAAGGCTGCGCATATTCCAGAGAAACCCAAGGCTGACCTGGGCATTCCGGAACCGAAGGCAGCTCCGGTGGCCGATAAGGTGGAGGCGCCTAAAGAAGCGCCGAAAGAAGTGCCCGCCACCCCGGCGGCCCCCGTGACGCCGGCGGTTGAGCCAGCGGCATCGGAGCCGGTCGTACCGCCGGCAGAACCTGCACCGATTGCGCCAAAGGAAACCCCGGCACCTGCGCCGGAGGCTACCCAACCAACGCTGCCGGCGCCGACCGAAGCGATTCCGCCTCTGCCGACGCCTGCGCAGTAACTACACCGCTACGGGGTTGGCCTTGTCGACGTTGATCCCGTAGCGGCTGATCGCCTCCGCCACCTTGGTGCGGCTGATCAGGCCGTCATCCGCCAGCGCCTTCAAGGCCGCCAGTGCAATGAAATACCGGTCCACCTCGAAGAACTCACGCAAGGTTTCGCGGGTATCCGATTGCCCGAAGCCATCAGTGCCCAGCGCTACAAAACGCCGGCCCGGTACGAACGGGCGGATCTGGTCAGCAAAGATCTTCATGTAGTCGGTAGCGACCACCACGGGCCCGGGCTGGTCCTCCAGGCACTGCTCGACATAGCTGGTACGCGGCTCGCTTTCCGGGTGCAGCAGGTTCCAGCGCTCCACGGCATGGCCTTCCCGGCGCAGCTCGGTCAGGCTGGTGACGCTCCACACATCACTGGCCACGGCGAAGTCATCCCGCAGCAAATCAGCGGCGGCGATGACTTCCCGCAGGATCGAACCGCTGCCCATCAGCTGTACCCGTGGTTGCGCGGTGTCTTCAGCCGCCTTCAACCGATACATGCCCTTGAGAATCCCATCCTCGACGCCGTCGGGCATCGCCGGGTGCGGGTAGTTTTCGTTGAGCAGGGTGATGTAGTAGTAAATGTCCTCTTGCTCGACGTACATCCGGCGCATGCCCTCGCGAATGATCACTGCGAGTTCGAAGGCAAAGGTCGGGTCGTAGGAAATGCAGCACGGGATCACCGATGACAGCACATGGCTGTGGCCATCGTCATGCTGCAAACCTTCGCCCATCAAGGTCGTGCGCCCGGCGGTGGCCCCCAGCAGGAAACCCCGTGCCCGAGCATCGCCCGCGGCCCAGGCCAGGTCACCCACTCGCTGGAAGCCGAACATCGAATAGAAGATGTAGAACGGTACGGTCATCAACCCGTGGTTGGCGTAGGACGTACTCGCGGCGATCCACGAGGAAATGGCGCCGGATTCATTCAGGCCTTCCTGCATGATCTGTCCGTCCTTGCTCTCCTTGTAGTAGGAAAGCTGACCGGCATCCTGTGGGGTGTAGAGCTGGCCGACCGCGGAGTGAATGCCGATCTGGCGGAACAGGCTTTCCATGCCGAAGGTGCGGGACTCGTCCGGCACGATCGGCACGATCAACTTGCCCAGATTCGGGTCCTTGAGCAGGGTGCCGAGGATGCGCACGAAGGCCATGGTGGTTGAAATCGAGCGCTCGCCGGTGTCCTTGAGCTGGGTGGCGAAGGCTTCCAGTTCCGGGATCTTCAACGACTCGACCGCGCTGTGGCGAGCCGGTACGTAACCCCCTAACGACTGGCGGCGCGCGGCGAAATAGCGCGCTTCTTCGCTGTCGGCAGCGGGTTTGAGATAAGGGATTTCGGCCAGTTGATCGTCGGCCACTTCCAGTCCGAAGCGGTCGCGGAAAGCTTTGACGGCTTCAGCGCCCATCTTTTTCAATTGGTGGTTGATGTTCTGGCCTTCGCCGGCCTCGCCCATGCCGAAGCCCTTGACGGTTTTCGCGAGGATCACTGTAGGCTGGCCGCTGTGGCGCACGGCGGCGGCATAGGCGTTGTAGACCTTGTCCGGGTCATGGCCGCCTCGTGAGAGTTTCCAGATATCGTCGTCGGAAATGTCCGCCACCAGCGCCAGCAACTCCGGGTATTTGCCGAAGAAGTGTTCCCGCACGTAGGCGCCGTTTTGCGATTTGTAGTTCTGATAGTCGCCGTCCACGCATTCCATCATGCGCTGGCGCAGCAAGCCGCTTTTATCCTTTTCCAGCAGCGCATCCCAGCCGCCGCCCCAGATCACCTTGATCACGTTCCAGCCGGCGGCGCGGTACAGGCTTTCGAACTCCTGGATCACCTTGCCATTGCCACGCACCGGGCCATCGAGTCGTTGCAGGTTGCAGTTGACCACGAAGATCAGGTTGTCGAGTTTCTCGCGCCCGGCCAGGGAGATAGATGCCAGGGATTCCGGCTGATCCATCTCGCCATCACCGAGGAATGCCCACACCTTTCGGCCCTGGTGTTGCTTGAGGTCGCGGAACTCCAGGTAGCGCATGAAGCGCGCCTGGTAGGCGGCGGTGATCGGTCCGAGGCCCATGGATACTGTAGGAAACTGCCAGAAATCGGGCATCAGCCGTGGGTGCGGATAGGACGATAAACCGTCGCCGCCGGCTTCCCGTCGGAAGTTGTCCAGTTGCGCTTCGCTGATTCGGCCTTCGAGGTACGCACGCCCGTAAATGCCCGGCGCCGAGTGGCCCTGGATGTACACCAGGTCGCCATCGAAACTCTCGGTACGCCCACGGAAGAAGTGGTCGAAGCCTACGTCATACAGCACGGCAGCCGACGCGTAGGTCGCGATATGCCCACCCACGCCGGAATGTTTGCCGGCGCGCAGCACCATGGCCATCGCGTTCCAGCGAATAAACGCATTCAGCCGCCGCTCGGTCGCCAGGTTGCCGGGGTAGGGCAACTGGCGGTCCACCGGGATGGTGTTGACGTAAGGCGTGGTCACCCGCCCGTAGAAGTCGCCATGCCGCGCCACGTCGAAATCCAGCAACTGATCAATCAGGTAATGCGCGCGCGGGCGGCCTTCGGTGGACAGCACCGATTCGATGGACTCCAGCCATTCGCGGGTTTCCTGTGGATCGTCGTCGAGGCGTACTGCAGTGTTCGGGGTCATGTCAGGCTCCAGGGTGGACGGGTTTCAGCGTGTGGGCTCCTTGTGGGAGCTTTGCGAATGTAGTTGCAATTGCAACTACATGACTGAATCTAGCGCGGGATGAGCTACTATTGCAACCTTCTTGAAATTCCCCGGATGGTGTTGCATGTCGTCGAAAGAGCCTGATGTCTGGTTCCGTTTTGTTCGGGCCCACAGGACGGTCATCCGTGAAATCGAACGGCGCCTGGCCGATGCCGGTCTGCCGCCGTATGCCTGGTACGACGCTTTATGGGGCCTGGAAAGTGGCCCCGATGGCACCCGGCGCATGCACGAATTGGCCGATGTGCTGGCCATCGAGCGTTACAACCTGACGCGCCTGGTGGACCGCTTGGAAAAGGACGGCCTAGTGGTGCGTTCGCGCTCCGACGGTGACGGGCGTGCAGCCTTTGTCTCGATCACCGATGCGGGCCGGGTGTTGCGTAAAAAGATGTGGAAAATCTACGAAAGCAGCGTGGACGAGTTGTTTTTGTCGCAGCTCGACAGCGAGCAACGCCGGGGCTTTGCCGAGGCGCTGGAACGCACGGCGGGGCTGGCGGTGGAGGCGGGCGTGCAGACCCGTGGGCGGCGTAAGACCTGAAGCCAATATTCCAGGCGACGCGGATCCCGTGTGGGAGCGGGCTTGCTCGCGAAAGCGGTGTGTCAGCAACAGAAATATCAACAGGCACACCGCCTTCGCGAGCAAGCCCGCTCCCACATTTGATCTGTGATGGATTACAGATCGTCATTTCAGGTGATATCGATGCAGGGCGGTCTCCACCTGTTCTGCTTCGATCCAGCCGTCATCCGCCAAAGCCTTCAATGCCAGCACCGCGATCCAATATCGACCGGGTGCTGACGCCTCTATCGAGCCCGCGCCCAACGCCACAAACCGCGCATCCACATACCCCGCCAACTGATCGACGATCGGCTGCGGATACCCGGTGACCGCGACCACCGGCGCGCCATCCCCAGCCAGGCAATCCCTTAGATGGCAACTGCGCTTCGGTGCCAACGGGTGCAGGCGATTCCAGCGTTGCGCCGCCTCCGCCTCGCGGGCCAGCCGTGTGTAGCTGGGGCAGCTCCACAGTTGTGCCTCGACGTTCCACTCCGTTTCTAGCAACCGCGCGGCGTGCACGACTTCTTCAAACGCTCGACCCGCGCCCAGCAACCGCACCTTCAACTCGCTCGTGTATGAGCGTCGGACCCTGTACATGCCCCTGAGCGCATGGTCACAATCCTGCGGGCTCAACCTCGGCCCGTCGTGCTGGTCGTGCAGTGCCAGGTAGTAAAAGCCCGACTGGCCGTCGACATACAGCGCCTGCAAACCTGCCAGCACAATCGCCCGGGCTTCCTCGCCGGAGGCCGGGTCATAAGGTGTGCAGTGGGGATTGCTGGCCAGCCATAAGGGCAGTGAAGGGGAGGGCCGGGTTTCATTGTCGTTGCACAAGATGCCCCGCTGGCGGGTTTCGCTGGACAGTGCGCGCAACTGCGCCGATGACGCGGCCGTGTGCAGGTACAACATGGGCTTTTCCCCGGTGTTGCGCGCGAACCACGTGGGCCAGCTCATCACCCGGCGGGAGCGCGACTGGCCGCGAATCACCCATGCCTGCCGGCTGGACTCCAGGGTGTTAGCCATGGTCATCACGCTATACAGTGGCGAACAGCGGGGCTGCTGCATTGCATTCAGGGCGTCGATACAGATCAGGGCAGAGCGTTCGGTGCTGGCAGTCATGAGCAGGGTCGCTTGGCAACGGGTGCTCTTACCCTAATGGAATTCGGCTTGTGATTGCAATTGCAATGATTGCAGTTGCATCTAAAATTCACCCGGCTAAATCAACCTAACCCTGCTACGTTTAATCTTGAAGTGCAGGAACGTCATGCCACGGACATTTTTTCGTCATGACGGCACTTTAGGCTGGTTGTGCAGGTCACTTAGCAACCCCTTTTCATAAAACAAGGAGTCAATAATGGACGATTACCAGGAAGAACTGCTGGAGTACCACGCCTTCGAACTGGATCCGCTGGATCCGGCCGATGATGCAACCGAGCTGTAAGACAGACGTCAGGCGGAATGCCGCTGACTGCGGCGAAATTCCCCTGGGGTCTGGCTGTTCCAGCGCTTGAAGGCCCGTTGAAAGGCTTCCGCTGAGGCAAAACCGAGTAAATAGGCAATTTCACCGAATGCCAGTTCGGTATCGCGAATATAGGTCATGGCCAGGTCGCGGCGAGTGTCATTGAGAATCGCCCGGAACTGAGTCCCTTCTTCCGCCAGCTTGCGCCGCAAGGTCCAGGTCGGCAGTTTCAAGCGTGCCGCCACTTCTTCCAGGTCGGGTTCCCGGCCACCATTGAGCATCGGCCCGAGCAACCGGGTAATGCGCTCGCGCAGGCTGCGGGTGCGCGTCAACTGCTCCAATTCCCGTTCACACAACTGCACCAGTAATTGCCAGGTACTCGGGCAATGTTCCGGGTTGCGCATGGCCAGGGTTTGCTGGCTCAGGCGCAGTTGATTGTGCTCGGCGCCAAACTGGATCGGGCAGTCCCCCAGCACGCTATAGCGTTCGCTGTAGTCGGGGGCCTCGAATTCGATTTCGATGCGCTGCGCCTGCACCGGTTGCAAGCTTATGCTCGACAATTGATGCAGCCAGCCGGCGATGATCGAGTCCACCACGAAGCGGTTGTACGCGTTGTACGGGCTGATGGAATAGAAGCGCAGCCAGGCGCCGTCAGTGTCCTCGTGAAAGCTCGACTGGCCTCGATAGTTGGAGCCGTACAAGGCTTCGAAGCGCGTCAGGGTGCGGGCGGCTTCGCGAACGGTGGGCGCTTGGGCGGCTGTAACACCGGCGAGGCCGGCCTGGCTCAAGCGGCTGAGCTGGCCCATGCGCAGACCCAGGCTGGGGTCGCCGGTCAGCTGGATGGCGGCGTGGCCCAGGCGCATATAACGCGGGATCGACAAGCGAGCACCCGCCTCGGCCAGGCGCGCAGGGTCAAAGCCGTATTGCAGCAGCAACGGTTGCGGGTCCAGGCCATGGCTGTGGATCGCATCGGCCAAGGTGTGGACAAAACCCACCGACAGGTCCCCAAGCCGCACCGGTTTCATCGCGTTACAGCCACACGTTCAGCAGGCGTGCGCCACGGGCATTGCCGTCGGCGAACACCTGGCCGTTGCTGCTGAGGAAGCTTTGCCCGGCGCTGCCCATGTCGAAGAATTGCCCACGCAGGAACACGCTCATGCCGGCGGTGGCCTGGCTGATGGGTTGCTGGCTGATCAGGGTCAGGCGGTGCCAGGCTTCGCCTTCGCTGAGTTCTTCCGGCTTGAGGCTGATTTCCGGTGGTGTCGACACGCTTTTGAAACCGCGCCACGGCTTGTCCCAGGTCTCGCGGCCAATCACGAAGGCCGGTACCGCCACCAATTGCGCGCCTTGCTCGTTGAGCTTGCGGTAGTTGTCCGGGTACCAGCTGTCACTGCCGATCAGGATGCCCAGGCGCCCGGCCGGGGTGTCGACCACGCTGACGGTGTTTTCGTCGCCGGGCTCGATAAAGCCGCGTTCATCGAAAATCGGATACAGCTGGCGTTGCGGCTGGCCCACCGCCAAGCCATCACGGTCAAAGACCACGCTGGTGTTGTACAACGCGCCGTGGCCGATCTGCAGTTGGCCCTGGCTGACGCTCGGGTTGGGCAGGGCAATGGAGCCGGCCACCAGGGTCACGCCGAATTCCTTGGCCAGGCCGCCGAACAGCACCTGATAGTCGCGGGCCATTGCCGGGGCCTTCATGCGCAGGTAGGCGTCGTCGATGCGGTCATCCCCCTTGGCGCTGATCAACGCCCGCACGAACAACAACGGGTTGCTCGCCGACAGCCAGTTCATCGCTTCCTTGAGGTTGGTGGCCTGGTACAGCTCGTTCTTCTCGCCACTGACCATCAGCCAGGTGCCGATATGTTCCGGCAGCACCACGATGGTCTTGTCGTTGATCAAGCCCTGGTCGCGGGCCTTTTGCAGGTAGGCCGCCAGCTTCAGGTGCAGGCGTTCCAGGCTCTGGTAGTCGGCGGGGAACAGTTCCGGCTGGATGCCCAGCAGGTTGCCGCGGTCGGCGGGTACGCCTTGGTCGACGGCCAGGTTGATCCGCAGGTCGGACAGGTAATGGCCCACTGGGCGTTCCTGGGTCCAGACCAGATAGGCGGAAACGGCGGCGACCAGGGCCATGATGAGGGTGAATCCAAGAAGTTTACGCATGGGAAAAAGACAACGGACCGGGTGCAGGGTTCGGTACCTAGGGTAGGGCTCATGTACGCAGTTGCCAAGGGGCGCTGCGCATTTGGATCAATAACTTGTCAGTTACAGTCATTGAGCGGCAACCGGCAGCCTCTTAGTCTGTGGGACATAAACCGATGGAGTGCCATTCGAGCGCTCCACGTCCCGTGATGATCCGTTGTGGAGCTGTACCATGACCGCTGCTGCCTACCCGCACCTGCTGGCCCCGTTGGACCTGGGTTTTACCACCCTGCGTAACCGCACCCTGATGGGCTCGATGCACACCGGCCTTGAAGAGAAACCCGGCGGCTTCGAGCGCATGGCGGCCTATTTTGCCGAGCGCGCCCGTGGCGGCGTGGGCCTGATGGTCACCGGCGGCATTGGCCCGAACGATGAAGGTGGGGTGTATGGCGGTGCAGCCAAGCTGACCACCGACGAAGAAGCGCAGAAGCACAAGATCGTGACGAAAGCGGTGCACGAGGCGGGCGGCAAGATCTGCATGCAGATTCTCCACGCCGGGCGCTATGCCTACAGCCCGAAACAGGTGGCGCCAAGCGCAATCCAGGCACCGATCAACCCGTTCAAGCCCAAAGAGCTGGACGAAGAAGGTATCGAAAAGCAGATCAATGATTTCGTCACCTGCTCGGTACTGGCCCAGGTCGCCGAGTACGACGGCGTGGAAATCATGGGCTCCGAAGGCTACTTCATTAACCAGTTCCTCGCGGCTCACACCAACCACCGCACCGACCGTTGGGGTGGCAGCTACGAAAACCGCATGCGCCTGCCGGTGGAAATCGTGCGCCGGGTGCGCGAAGCCGTAGGCCCGAATTTCATCATCATCTTCCGCCTGTCGATGCTCGACCTGGTGGAAGGCGGCGGCACCTGGGAAGAGATCGTGCAGCTGGCCAAGGCCATCGAGCAGGCGGGTGCAACGATCATCAACACCGGCATCGGCTGGCACGAAGCACGCATCCCGACCATCGCCACCAAGGTGCCGCGTGGCGCGTTCAGCAAGGTCACCGCGAAGTTGCGCGGGGCGGTGCAGATTCCGTTGATCACCACCAACCGGATCAACACCCCGGAAATCGCCGAGCAGATCCTGGCCGAAGGCGACGCCGACATGGTCTCGATGGCCCGCCCATTCCTGGCCGACCCGGACTTCGTCAACAAGGCTGCCGAAGGCCGCGCCGATGAAATCAACACCTGCATCGGCTGCAACCAGGCGTGCCTGGACCACACCTTCGGCGGCAAGCTGACCACCTGCCTGGTCAACCCGCGTGCGTGCTACGAAACCGAACTCAACTACCTGCCGGTCAAGCAGATCAAGAAAATCGCCGTGGTGGGTGCCGGTCCTGCGGGCCTGGCGGCCGCCACCGTTGCCGCCGAGCGTGGGCATCAAGTGACGCTGTTTGATTCGGCCAGCGAGATCGGCGGCCAGTTCAACATCGCCAAGCGCGTGCCGGGCAAGGAAGAGTTCTTTGAAACCCTGCGCTACTTCAAGCGCAAGTTGCAGACCACCCACGTCGAGCTGTGCCTGAACACTCGGGTCGACGTTGAGCAGCTTGTTGCGGGTGGTTACGACGAGATCATTCTTGCCACCGGCATCGCGCCGCGTACGCCGGCCATCCCGGGTGTGGAAAACGCCAAGGTGCTTAGCTACCTGGACGTGATTCTGGAGCGCAAGCCAGTAGGCCATCGCGTGGCCGTGATCGGTGCCGGCGGTATCGGTTTTGACGTGTCGGAGTTCCTCGTGCACCAGGGCGTGTCCACCAGCCTGGACCGCGAGGCGTTCTGGAAAGAGTGGGGCATCGACACCCACCTTGAAGCCCGCGGCGGTGTGGCCGGGATCAAGCCCGAGCGCCATGCGCCGGCGCGTGAAGTGTTCCTGTTGCAGCGCAAGACGTCCAAGGTCGGCGACGGCCTGGGCAAGACTACCGGCTGGATTCATCGCACCGGCCTGAAGAACAAACAGGTGCAGATGCTCAACAGCGTCGAGTACCTGAAGATCGACGACGACGGCCTGCATATCCGCATTGGCGCCGAGGGTGAGCCGCAGGTGCTGGCGGTGGACAATATCGTCATCTGTGCCGGCCAGGACCCGCTGCGGGAATTGCAGGATGGCCTGGTCGCAGCCGGGCAGAACGTGCACCTGATCGGCGGTGCGGATGTGGCGGCCGAGCTGGATGCCAAGCGCGCCATCAACCAGGGTTCGCGCCTGGCGGCCGAGCTGTAAACACTCAAAAGGGGCGGTGGTAGACTACCGCCCCTTTTCTTGTGCAGAACCGCCCTTATGGGTCCTTTCGACTGGCTTCCCCACGCGCCCCTTGAACCCCTGAAGCTCGACTGGATGGGGCCGGTGGACGTCGCCGTGCTGCGCCTGGATCGTATCGACCCGCTGATCAGCGGCAACAAGTGGTTCAAGCTCACCGAGCACCTGGCGCAAGGCCGGGCGGTGGGGGCCAGCGGGATCATCAGCCTGGGCGGGGCTTACTCCAATCATTTGCATGCACTGGCGGCGGCCGGGAAACGCTTCGGCTTTCCCACCGTTGGCTTGCTGCGTGGCCATCCACAAGACACGCCCACGGTGCTCGACCTCAAGGCCTTCGGCATGCAACTGCATTGGTTGGGGTATGGCGGCTATCGCGCGCGCAATGAGCCGGACTTCTGGCTGCCCTGGCGCGAGCAGTATCCGCACCTGCACCCGGTGCCTGAAGGCGGTGGTGGCGTGGCCGGTGCGTTGGGCTGCGGGGTGTTGGTCCGTCAGGCACAGGCGCAGTTAAGTGGCCTGGGCTGGGCGGATTATCACGGTTGGTGGCTGGCGGCGGGTACCGGCACCACGCTGGCGGGATTGGTGCTGGCCGAGGCGGGCGCGCATCCGGTGTATGGCGCGCTGGCGGTGCCCGACGACCATGGGGTGGCGCAGCAGGTACACACGCTTGTGCAGGAGGGTTATGAATTGCTGGAGGCCAGCCGGGGCGGCTTTGCCAAGGTCGATCCGGAGTTGCTGGCCTTTATCGACACCACCGAGCAAGCCTGTGGCCTGCCCCTGGAGCCGCTTTACACCGGCAAAGCGTTATTGGCGTTGAAGCAGCAGATTGAAGCCGGAAGATTTTCCCCCGGCACCCGCCTGATCTTCGTCCACACCGGTGGCCTACAAGGCCGCCGGGGCTTTCTGTAGGAGCGAGCTTGCTCACGAAAAACGTCAACGAGAACGCAGCGCTATCAGGTTGCCCGTGTCGCCTATTCGTTTTTCGCGAGCAAGCTCGCTCCTACAGTCATCCATGATTTCGCTCGCGCCCCGGCATCATTCGCAGCGCTGTAGTATCGCGCAGGATGTAATGGTGAACGATCGCAGCCAACGCATGCAGCCCGATCAACCAGTAACCCACCTTGCCGAACAGCACATGCCAGCTTTCAATCTCCTTGGCCAACGCCTTGTTTTCGGCAATCAGCGGCGGCAACTCGATGCCGTAGAACATCACCGAATGCCCCTCGGCGCTGACGATCAGCCAGCCGGCGATGGGCATGCCGATCATCAAGGCATACAACGCCATGTGCATCAGGGTGGCCAGCAAGGATTGCCATTGCGGTGGGGCCGGCACGATCTTCGGCGCCACCCCCAGGCTGCGGGCGAACAACCGTAGCCACACCAGCACAAACACCGTCAGGCCGAACATGAAGTGCATTTCCACGATCAACGTACGTGCGCCGCTGCCTTTGGGAAACTGCCCGCGTAACTCAATGCAGGCGTAGACCACCGCCAGCAGCACCACCATCAGCCAGTGCAACGCAATCGACATGGTGCTGTAACGCGTATCGGAATTTTTCCAGGGCATCGCTTTCTTCCTCACTCATCAGGGCAAACCTCCGTTCTTTCGCGACGGAGTCCTTCCAATGTAAGCCTGTTTTACGAGGTTTGCCCGTGAGAGGAGGGTGTATAGGCGATCTTTTGATCTCGATCAGTTGCCCTGCGGCATTTCACCCCGTGCCAGGCGCTGGTTGATGTCGGCGATCACCGCAGGCAGGTCGGTGATGGTGTCGATCATGTAGTGCGGGCGCGAGCCTTCGAACATGGCCTCGATGCGTGTGCGTTCGCTGGCGAGCGTGCCGGCATCGAGGGCGCGGAACTGCTCGTAGGTCAGGCCCAGGGCGTTGCCCGAACAGGTCAGCGCCACGGTCCACATCCCGGCGCGACGGCCTTCGAGAATGCCCGGCACGGTGTCGTCAATCTTCACGCAGGCCGCGACATCATCAATCCCGAGGGCGATCACGTTGGCCAGAGCCTGGGCTGGCCATGGGCGACCGTTGGGTACTTCGTCGGTGGCGACCACGTGGTCGGCAACGTAGCCGTTGGTGGCGGCCAGTTCGACGACTTTGTCCATTACCTGCTTGGGGTAGCCGGAGCACGAGCCGACCTTGATCCCTTGCTTGCGCAGGTTGGCGATGGTGTCCAGGGCGCCGGGGATCAATGCCGAGTGCTCGGCGATTTTCTCGATCTGCAGCGGCATGAAGCGCTGGTAGATGGCGGTCACATCATCGTCAGTCGGTGTGCGGCCAAAGGCCTTGCGATAGCGCTCGGCCACTTGCGGCTGGTCGCACAGAGTGCGGATGTGGTCCCACTTGCCCATGCCCATCGGGCCACGGGCTTCTTCGATGGAAACCTGCACGTCGAATTCAGCGAAGGCTTCGACAAAAATCTGCGTGGGCGCGAACGAGCCGAAATCGACCACGGTGCCGGCCCAGTCGAGGATCGCGGCTTGAAGCTGGGTTGGGTTTGCGTAGTTCATGGTTCAGATCCTGTTTAAAGGGGATTTATGTAGGCGTGCGCTTGCTCGCGAAGGTCGTTAACGATGACGCTGGCATGCTGGATGAGCGCGGCGCCCTCGGGTTTTTCGCGAGCAAGCTCGCTCCTACAGGAGGCAATTCAGTTTTATATCTCGAGCACGTTCATTTCTTGCAGCACCTCGGCCACCGCCGCGACAGCGGCTTGCATCTCGGCCTGGTTTACATGGCCGATGCAGCCCACGCGGAAGGTTTCCACCTGGGTCAATTTGCCGGGATACAGGATGAAACCCTTGGCCTTGACCCGTTCGTAGAACTCCTTGAACTGGTAGCGCGGGTCTTTCGGCGCATGGAAGGTGACGATGATCGGTGCCTGGATCGCCGCAGGCAGGAAGCTGCGCAGGCCCAGTTCGGCCATGCCGTCCAGCAGCGCCTGGCAGTTGTCGGCGTAGCGCTGGTGCCGGGCGGGCAGGCCGCCTTCTTCGTTGTATTGCAGCAGCGCTTCGTGCAGTGCGGCGACCACGTGGGTCGGCGGAGTGAAGCGCCACTGACCGGTCTTGGCCATGTAGCTGTGCTGGTCGAACAGGTCCATCGCCAGGGAATGGCTGTTGCCTTGGGCAGCGGCCAGCGCCTGCTTTTCAGCGAACACAAAACCCATCCCCGGTACGCCTTCCAGGCACTTGCCGGAGGCGGCGATCAGCGCGTCGAATGGCACCTCGCGGGCGTCGATCGGCAGCGCGCCGAAGGAACTCATGGCGTCGATGATCAGGCGCTTGCCGTGGCGGGCGATGACCTGGGCGATCTCGGGCAGCGGGTTGAGAATCCCGGTGCTGGTTTCGCAATGGATCAGTGCGACGTGGGTGATGCCCTTGTCGGCGTGCAGCAGGCGGTCGACGTCGGCGGCGGTGGTGGGTTCGTCTTCGGCGGTTTCAAAGGTACTGAACTCGCGGCCGAGCACTTCGCAAATCTTCGCCAGGCGTTTGCCGTAGGCGCCGTTGATCAGCACCAGCACCTTGCCGTCTCGTGGGACCAGGGTGCCGATGGCCGCTTCCACGGCGAAGGTGCCGCTGCCTTGCAACGGCACGCAATCGTGGCTGTCGGTGCCGTTGACGATCACCAGCAGCTGCTCGCAGAGGCTGGCGGTCAGTTGATTGAAGCGGTCATCCCATGAACCCCAGTCGACCATCATGGCCTGGCGGGTACGGGCCGAGGTGGTCAAGGGCCCGGGGGTCAGCAGGATCGGCGCGGCAGTGCTCATTCGTGTGTCCTCGCAAAACAATGGGATGAACTTACGGCGCCTAAATTGCAGTTTGGCTTGTCATCAATCAAATTGTTTGTTGTTATGCGAGCTATCAGTGAGGCCGATAGCTATGAACCTGTTTCAACTGCGTGCATTTGATGCCGTCGCCCGCGAGGGCAGTTTTACCCGGGCGGCCGAGCGCCTGTTCATCAGCCAGCCGGCGGTGACCGGGCATATCAAGGCGCTGGAGGAGCACTACCAGATTGCCCTGCTGCGGCGTACCGCGCGGCGGGTGGAGTTAACCGAGGAGGGCACCAAGCTGGCGGCGATCACCCGGGCGATCTTCGGCCTGGTGGAGGAGGCGCAGACCTTGCTGGAGGCCAACCGGCAACTGCTCACCGGGCGCCTTGAAGTAGCGGCGGACGGGCCGCACATGGTCATGCCGATGTTGGCCAGCCTGCGGCAGCGGTATCCGGGGATTACCGTCAATTTGCGCCTGGGCAACGCTCAGGAAACCCTCGCGGCGCTATTGTCGGAACGCGCCGATGTGGCGGTGTTGACGGAGGTGGAGCCGCGCAAGGGCCTGCATTTGCAGCCGTTGATCGAGTCCCGGATTTGCGCGTTGGTGCCTGCCGGTCACCCGTGGTTCGCGGCGCCTGAGGGGATTCGGTTGGAGCAGCTGGATCAGGTAATCATGGTGCTGCGTGAGCCCAGCTCGATCACCCGGCGCACTTTCGACGATGCCTGCGCCCAGGCCGGTGTGCAGCCCAGGGTGTTGCTCGAGTTGGACAGCCGTGAGGCGGTGACGGAAGCGGTGGCAGCGGAATTGGGGGTTGGGGTGGTGTCGTCGATGGAGGTCAGCCGGGATCCGCGGGTGCACGCGATTCCGATCCAGGGTGAGGGGCTGGTGAACCGGCATGTGATCGGGTGCATGGAGCGGCGGCGGGAGTTGCGGTTGATTCAGGCGTTTTTCGAGTTGGCGCCTTAGAGGGTGTTGGCTCAAGGTCTAGTTGGCCCCTTCGCGAGCAAGCCCGCTCCCACACTTGACCGCATTCCATGGGTAGAACTCGGTCAAGTGTGGGAGCGGGCTTGCTCGCGAAGGGGCCCTCAAATTCACCGCAAACTTTCCCGCACAATCTCCAGAAAAGTCGCCACCACCCGCCGCGAACTCTGCTCTTTCAAACACACCAGGGTTTCCTTCATCCGCTGCGTACAATCACGGATCGGCATCGCGTACACCCGTGAGTCCGCCCCAAACTCCGCAGCCGACACCACCCCCACGCCAATCCCCACCACCACCGCCTCCCGCGCGGCTTCGCGGCCTTCCACCTGGATCGCCGGGCGAATCCGCAGCCCGGCCTGGTGCATTTCCTGCTCCAGGGTCTGGCGGGTCACCGAGCCGATTTCCCGCAACACCAGCGGCGTATCGTCCAGGTCCGCCAGGCAGATCGACTCGCGCCCCGCCCACGGATGGTTGCGGGCGACAAACGCGAGCAATTGATCATCGGGCAAGCGCAGTGACAGCAGCCGCTCGTCGTCCACATCGCGCCCCAGCAGCGCAAGGTCGGCCTGATAGTTGTAGAGGCGAAACAGCGATTCATCGGTGTTGCCGGTTTCGATCTTCACGCTGATGCCCGGATATAACTGGCAGAAGCGCGCGATCTGCGGCAACACATGCACGGGCGCATCCACCGCGAGCGTCAGAGTGCCGGTTTGCAAGGCGCGGGAATCCTGCAGCAGCTCTTCGGCTTCCGCCGCGACGGCAAACAAGCGCTGGGTAATACTCAGCAGGCGCTCTCCGAGGTCGGTCAATCGCACCGAGCGTTTGTTGCGATGAAACAGCAGCACGCCGAAGCGTTCTTCGAGTTTGCGCACCTGGTCGGAAATGGCCGGCTGGCTGAGGAACAAGCGCTCGGCGGCGTGGGTAAAACTGCCGTGCACGGCCACCGCATGGAAGGCTTTGAGTTGGGCGTGGGACACCGACATCGCGAATCCTCTTACAAGCTCAGCTTATATTTGAAATACGATAAATCGATTTTACCTATTAGTCAGCCATTGCTTTTATAGCCCCAGTCGCCGTAGGTCGAGCCCTACACCTTTGGCGGCCATGGGTCTTTTGCGTGTTTACCAGCAGGACTCATCTGACCAGTACCGCCGCCTCCCAGGCGCCGGTACTGCAGTGCTCAACAATAAAAATACAGGCGTTTGCTTTTCATTCTGCCGGCACACTCACACCCGAGGTCAGAACCACCATGAATACTCCCTTGAGTAGCATCAAGCGTTGGCGCGTGCAGATTTTCGCCATCACCTGGCTGGCGTACGCCGCCTTCTACTTCACCCGCAAAGCCTTTTCGGTGGCCAAACTGGGGATCGTCGACGACCCGAGTTTCCCGCTGGACAAGATGATGATGGCCAACCTGGATGGCATCTACCTGGCGGCCTACGCCGTTGGCCAGTTCACCTGGGGCATGCTTGCCGACCGTTTCGGGCCACGTGTGGTGGTGCTCGGCGGGTTGCTGATTTCAGCCGCCGCCGCCCTGGTGATGGGCACGTTTGCCACTTTGCCGATCTTTGTCACCTGCATGTTGATCCAGGGCCTGGCCCAGTCCACCGGCTGGTCGGGGTTGTGCAAGAACCTCGGCAGCTTCTTCCCGGCGCAGCAGCGTGGGCGGGTGCTGGGGTTATGGAGTTCGTGCTACGCCTTTGGTGGCCTGGTGGCGTCGCCCTTTGCGGGTTGGTGGGCGTATACGCTGATCGGCACCTGGCATGCGGCGTTTATCTCCAGTGCCGCTGTGGTCGCCGTGGTCGCGGTGCTGTTTTTCATTTTTCAGCGCAACACGCCACAGGATGTGGGCTTGCCGGCGGTGGAACCGGAGCCGGAACAGACTGCTGCTGAAAAGAACCCCAGTGTGCTGGCGCCGCTGCGTGCCATTTTGCGCAACCGTACGGTGTTGACCCTGGGGCTGGCGTATTTTCTGTTGAAACCGGCGCGTTACGCGATCCTGTTGTGGGGGCCGGTGATTGTGTATGAGCAGATGCCGTCGGTGGGCAAGGTCGGCGCGGCGATTGTGCCGACGGCGTTCGAGCTGGCGGGGTTGCTGGGGCCGATCATGATCGGCATGGCGTCCGACAAACTGTTCGGCGCCCGGCGCATGCCGGCCTGTGTCCTCAGCCTGTTGGCGCTGACGGTGGCCCTGGCGTTGTTCATGGGCGCCTTGCACACCGGCAGTGTGGCGCTGGTGATGGCGTTGCTGTTTGTGATGGGCCTGACCCTGTACGGGCCGGACTCAATGATCAGCAGCACCGCCGCCATCGACTTCGGCACCGCCAAGGCCGGCGCGACGGCGGCGGGGTTCGTCAACGGCTGCGGTTCGGTGGGGGCGATCCTTGGCGGCTTGCTGCCGGGCTACTTCGACACGGTCACAGTGTTCATTGTGTTTGCCGGTGCCGCGCTGTTTTCCTCGCTGGTGTTGATGCCGTACTGGAACGCCAGGCCGGCGGTGCTGGCGCAGGTGGGTGACTTCGTGCCCGACCGTGAGCGCGCAATCAATCCCTTGCGGACCTGAGGGGCATGGCCGGTTTTTTGGTGGATTAGAGTGTTTCAGCGCTATAAACTCTGCCCCCAAAGCGCCGGCCAGTAGACGTCTCGGCGCGATGGACAGAAGAGAGTGAGTCATGGGCGCACAGTGGAAAGTCAAACATAAAGAAGCGGCATCCAATGCCAAGGGCAAGATCTTCGGCAAGTTGGTGAAAGAGATCACCATTGCTGCCCGTAACGGTGCCGACACCTCCACCAACGCACACTTGCGCCTGGTGGTGGAGCAGGCCAAAAAAGCCTCGATGCCCAAGGAAACCCTGGAACGCGCGATCAAAAAAGGCGCCGGTCTGCTCGGTGAGACCGTGCAATACCACCGCGTGACCTACGAAGGTTTTGCCCCGCACCAGGTGCCGCTGATCGTTGAATGCGTGACCGACAACATCAACCGCACCGTGGCAGAAATCCGTGTGGCGTTCCGCAAGGGCCAACTCGGTGCGTCCGGCTCCGTGGCCTGGGACTTCAACCATGTGGGCCTCATCGAAGCCTCGCCGGACAGCCCGGAAGCCGATCCAGAAATGGCCGCGATTGAAGCCGGTGCCCAGGATTTCGAAGAAGGCGAAGAAGAGGGCACGACCCTGTTCATCACCGAGACCACCGACCTGGACGCCGTGCAGAAAGCCTTGCCGGAGCAGGGTTTCACCGTGTTGTCGGCCAAGCTGGGCTACATCGCGAAGAACCCGGTAAGCGGTTTGAGCGATGAGCAGATGGCTGAAGTCGAAGCCTTCCTGGAAGGCTTGGACAACCATGATGACGTGCAGGATATGTTCGTCGGGTTGGCGGGTTAATTCTAATCTGATGTGA
>NZ_JAXCIS010000190.1:0-23114 GCF_034044025.1 Pseudomonas sp. SED1 | reverse complement strand
GGCGAGGTGCCGAGTGGTGGGGCAAGAGCGTTTTGCTTACTTTTGCGCTTTTCAAAAGTGAGCCGCTGTAAGAGCGGAACCATAGGAGGCCATCACCCAAACAACGGATATACACACAAATCACCCTACCCGAGAAAGCACAAAGGGGACCCGAAGGTCCCCTTTAATTTGTCGTTGCGTGCTCTTTTTTTATTATTGAGGGGCGGTCTGTTGTTGTTTTTGGCAACCGTGGCCCTTTACCGCTGTTTTTGTCGACCCCCATCCGGGGTCAAGAGCAAACGTATTTTTTTGAGCGCTGATCTGCTTCTTCGCACGCGATCCAACCAGTGGGTAGCTACCTGAAGGTAGTTTTGTTCTTCTCTATCCGGTTGCGGGTTTCGGCATCTGCCGTACCCTGCGAAGCACATCTTCTCCAAAAAAATCTGTTAGCTGCGTCTCTGCCGTGTTGTTTTTGTTATGTCAGAGTCGTTACGTCTTATTTTTATTAGGTTTGGTGCTTTTTATTCTTGTTATGCAATAGAGATAGCAGAAGCCGTGCCAACTTTATAAAGTCCTTTAAAATCAATGGTTTGATTTTTAAGTGGGAAATTTCCTTCAGGAAATGCGACAAGATATGTTCCCGTGTTACCCGATGTGTAGCCGCGAGGTAACACATCGTCACAGGCGCGCTACTCAACCGGCGCTACGAGCCTTCGCCACACGCGAACCCGTGGGGCGGCCGAGCACCGTACAAATCTGCTGACCCGCCAGAATCAGCTTGTCCATGTCGATACCCGTCTCGATGCCCAGGCCATGGAGCAGGTACAGCACATCCTCCGTGGCAACGTTACCGCTGGCACCCTTGGCATAGGGGCAGCCGCCGAGGCCCGCAATAGAGCTGTCGAACACCTGGATGCCTTCCTCAAGACTGGCGTAGATATTGGCGATGGCCTGGCCATAGGTGTCATGGAAGTGACCGGCCAGCTTGTCCCGTGGCACCTGCGCGCCGACCACCTCGAACATCCGCCGCGTGGCGCCTGCAGTGCCCGTGCCGATCGTATCGCCCAGGGACACCTCATAGCAGCCCATGGCAAACAGCTCGCGAGCGACTACCGCGACGTGTTCCGGTGCGACCTGACCTTCATAGGGGCAACCCAACACACACGACACATAACCCCGCACACTCACGCCATGCTGCCTGGCCGCGTCCATGATCGGCACGAAGCGCTCCAGGCTTTCGCTGATGGAGCAGTTGATATTGCGCTGGGAAAACGCCTCGGACGCCGCCGCAAACACCGCGATTTCCTTCACGCCCGCCGCCAGTGCATCTTCAAAACCCCGCAGGTTCGGCGCCAGTGCGCCATAGGTCACCCCGGCCTTGCGCTGGATCTGCGCAAACACCTCGGCCGACCCGGCCATCTGCGGCACCCACTTGGGCGACACAAAGCTGCCGACTTCGATGTAACCCAGGCCGGCGGCGCTCAGGGCGTCCACCAATTGCACTTTGTCGGCGACGCTGATGGGTTGCGCTTCATTCTGCAGGCCGTCGCGCGGACCGACTTCCACCAGGCGCACATGAGAGGGAAGGGACATGGCAGCTACCTTTTATGAATGGCCAACTTGGCCCTGAATGGTCTGTTCCAGCGCCTGGGTGCAACGCTCTTCGGCGGTGTCCAGCTCCAGCTTCATCTGTTCGATGTCCAGCAACTGTTGCTCCAGCTGCTCGCGGCGCTCGGCGATTTTCGCCAGCATGCTGTGCAGCTGTTTCTGGTTACCGCTGGTGGGGTCGTAGAGTTCGATCAGCTCCCGGCACTCGGCCAGGGAGAAACCGATGCGCTTGCCCCGCAGGATCAACTTCAGGCTGACCTTGTCCCGGGGCGAGTAAATGCGCTCCTGGCCCCGGCGTTCCGGGGACAGCAGGCCTTGTTCTTCATAGAAGCGAATGGCGCGGGTGGTGATGTCGAGCTCGCGGGCGAGGTCGGAGATGCTGTAGGTCGTACTCATGGGGGCGCTCAAGGAGTGTCTTGAGCGTTAAGCTAATGGCTGGTTGACGTTAACGTCAAGTGCATTGCCACTGCAACGTTAACGATAACGTGGGCTGTCTGGTTCATCGCGGCGCTCTCGGGTTTTTCGCGAGCAAGCTCGCTCCTACAGTTTGTCCAGCTTCTTCTCATGGGCCGTGACTTGCTGGCATAACTCGATCATTTGTTCGCGCATCCAGCGGTTGGCCGGGTCCTGGTCGGTGCTTTCGTGCCAGTACAGATGGGTTTCCACCATGGGCACATCATTTACCGGCAGGTTGAACCAGTGCAGTTCATGGCGCCGGGCAAACCGCTCCGGTACGGTCATCACCATGTCGGTCTGCTGCAACACTTGCGAGGCCATCAAGTAATGTTGGGAACGCAGAGCGATCTTGCGCTGCAGGCCCATCTTGCCCAGTGCCAGGTCAACGTGGCCCAGGCCGTTGCGTCGGCTGGAGATATGAATGTGGGTCAGCGACAGGTAGTCATCCAGGGTGAGCTTGTCCTTGCCCGCCATCGGATGCCCCTTGCGCATGGCACACACGTAGCGGTCTTCCATCAGCTTCACATGGCGTACTTGCGGGTCGGTATTGAGCGGCGCATCCACCGCAAAGTCCAGACGACCGGCGGCCAGTTCCTTGGTGGTTTCCCGGCGTTTGGACAGAAAGCTCTCGATCACCACCGTCGGCGCCAGGCGGCGCAGGCGCTGGAACAGTGCGGGCAAGATCACCGCTTCGGTGAGGTCGGTCATGCTGATGCGGTAGGTCTTGGCGGCCTGTTGCGGATTGAAAATCCGGCTTTCCTGCACGGACACCCGCAGCAACGACAGCGCATTACGCACCGGGCCGATGATGTTCTGGGCCATGGGCGTGGGCACCATACCCTGGGCGGTACGCACGAACAGCGGGTCGTTGAACGTCTCCCGCAGGCGGGCCAGAGCGTTCGACACCGCCGGCTGGGTAATCCCCACAATCTGCCCGGCACGGGTCAGGTTGGCTTCGGTGTAGATCGCGTCAAAGACGATGAAGAGGTTCAGATCGACCTTGCTCAGATTCATTTCGCTGCGCTCTTATTGTTAGGTGTCCATACGCCGATCATATATCGGTGATGAATGTTAATACACGCCGAGAATAGGCTAGGTAAATTATCAACGCTGTTCTAGCATCGATTCATGACCTCAACAACCTCCATTGAGAAGGTGCTGCCCATGGATTTCGCCTATTCGCCCAAGGTTCAGGAACTGCGTGAACGCGTCACCGCGTTCATGGACGCCTACGTTTACCCGGCCGAGCCTGTATTCGAGCGCCAGGTTGCCGAAGGTGACCGTTGGCAGCCCACCGCGATCATGGAGGAGTTGAAAGCCAAGGCTAAAGCCGAAGGCCTGTGGAACCTGTTCCTGCCGGAATCCGAACTGGGCGCCGGCCTGACCAACCTGGAATATGCACCCCTGGCGGAAATCATGGGCCGCTCCTTGCTGGGGCCGGAGCCGTTCAACTGCTCGGCGCCGGATACCGGCAACATGGAAGTGCTGGTGCGCTACGCCAACGAAGAACAGAAACAGCGCTGGCTGGAGCCGTTGCTGCGCGGCGAGATCCGCTCGGCATTCGCCATGACCGAGCCGGACGTGGCGTCCTCCGACGCCACCAACATGGCGGCCCGTGCGGTACGTGACGGCGACGAGTGGGTGATCAACGGTAAAAAATGGTGGACCTCCGGCGCCTGCGACCCGCGTTGCAAGATCCTGATCTTTATGGGCCTGAGCAACCCGGATGCGCCGCGCCACCAGCAGCACTCGATGATTCTGGTACCAGTAGATGCACCGGGTGTGAAAATCGTGCGCCCTCTGCCGGTGTTCGGCTACGACGACGCGCCCCATGGCCACGCCGAAGTACTCTTCGAAAACGTCCGTGTGCCGTACGAAAACGTCCTGCTGGGCGAAGGCCGGGGCTTTGAAATCGCGCAAGGACGCCTTGGTCCGGGCCGTATCCACCACTGCATGCGCTCCGTCGGCATGGCCGAGCGCGCGCTGGAGTTGATGTGCAAACGCGCCGTCAGCCGTACCGCTTTCGGCAAACCGCTGGCTCGCCTGGGTGGCAATATCGACAAGATCGCCGACTCGCGGATGGAAATCGACATGGCGCGCCTGCTGACATTGAAAGCCGCCTACATGATGGACACCGTTGGCAACAAGGTCGCGAAAAGCGAAATCGCTCAGATCAAGGTGGTGGCGCCGAACGTGGCGTTGAAGGTGATCGACCGCGCCATCCAGATCCACGGTGGCGCTGGCGTCTCCAACGACTTCCCGCTGGCCTACATGTACGCCATGCAGCGCACCCTGCGCCTGGCCGACGGCCCGGACGAAGTGCACCGCGCGGCGATCGGCAAGTTCGAGATCGGCAAGTACGTGCCCCGCGAAATGATGCGCAGCGGCCAGTAAAACCGAGGTGTCTTCATCGCAGGCAAGCCGGCTCCCACAGGAGAATGCAGTCAACTGTGGGAGCCGGGCTTGCCCGCGATGAGGCCAGTCCGGGCAATAAAGATCTTTAAGTCCTCAATACACCCAAACCTCCACCCGCCGATTCTTGATCCTTCCCTCATCCGCCGTATTCGCCGCCACCGGCATCTCCGCGCCAAACCCGCGTATGTCCCTCAGCACCACGCCGCTCTTGACCAACTCCCGCCGCACCGCCATCGCCCGCAATTTCGACAACAGCGCCGCCCGTTGCGCATCACTCTTGGCATCCCCAAACCCCACCAGCGTCACCTGCTTGTCCAGCTTGCCGTGGCGCTTTATATAAGCCACCACCCGCATCAAGTCCTGGCGCGCCTTGTTGTCGAGGCTGGCGCTGCCTTCCTCAAACCGGAAATTCACGGTCAGCCGCTGCGCCTGCCGGGCAATCGCCTGGTAATCCTCGGGCATCGGCGCCCGCGGTTCCACGGTCATGGCTTGCACCTGCTGCGCGATAAAGCCATTGGCGGCCACGATCGCCTGGCCCTTGCTGCTTTGCGCAAAGTCCACCAAGGCCTTGGCCCAGGGATTGTGCTCAATCGGCGGCAAATAGAAAAACAACCGGCGTGACAGCGGGTAATCCTCGGTGGCAATCAGGCTGTTCAACGGCAGCATGGGCTGTGAGTCGCCATCGACAATGGCCACTGCCTTGGCCTGGCGCACATAAGGCAAACCAATAAAACCGATACCCTGCGGGTCATGGCTGACGGCATCCGACAACGCCTCGCTGGACTCGAACCGCTTGGCGCTGGCATCCAGTGCTTTGCCGCGACGGCTGAGCACCAGCTCCTTGAAGGTATCGTAGGTGCCGGACTGATCATCCCGCGCGTACAGGTGAATCTGGCCGCCGATGCCGCCAATTTGCTCCCAGGTCGAAACCTCGCCGCTGAAAATCTGCGCCAATTGCTCGGTGTTCAACCTACCCAACGGGTTGCGCGGGTTGAGGATGATCGCCAGGCCATCAATGGCGATGACTTGTTCAGCATCCGGGCTCTTCAGGTCGCCTAGGGATTCCAGGTCCACCAGTTCACTGTCCTTGATCGGCCGGGAAGACGCCGCAAGATCGGCGCTGGCTTTTTTCAGTGCGCCAAACCCGGTGCTGGAGCCATGGGCGGCCACTTCCACCGTCACCCGCTGGCCCTGGCGAGTCTTGCCGATGATGTGCTGTTCGTTGGCCTGCTCAGATGGCTCGCTGTGCACCGCTTGCAACCCCTGTTGCTCCATCAGTCCCTTGACCAGTGCCGGGCCAAGCGCCGCGCCGATAGTGTTGGAACCCTGGATGCGCAAGGCCGGGCCATGTTCGGGGAAGGGCAGTGGGGTGGAAAAAGCGGCGAGGGGAAATGCGCTGAGCAGTGCCAGCAGGGATAGAACGCGCAGCATCATGCCGGCACCTTCTCAAACCAAAGGGAGTGCCGCGAGATTAAGTCAGGCAGGTTGCATAAATGTGACGAGGGCCGGTTTCCCGACCCTCTGTGCTGAATCAGCTCAATTCCAGCCAGATCGGCGCATGATCGGAGGGTTTCTCCATGCCGCGCAGGTCGTAATCCACACCGGCATCCTTCACCCGGGGCAGCAGCCCTTGGGAGGCCATGATTACGTCGATCCGCAGCCCGCGTTTTGGCTCGTCTTCAAAACCGCGGCTGCGGTAATCGAACCAGCTGAAGCGGTCCGCCACGTCCGGGTTGAGGTGGCGGAAGCTGTCCACCAGGCCCCAGTTCTTCAGGCGTGCCATCCATTCGCGTTCTTCCGGCAGGAAGCTGCACTTGCCGGTCTTCAGCCAGCGCTTGGCGTTATCGGCACCGATGCCGATGTCGCAATCTTCCGGTGAGATATTCACATCGCCCATCACGACCACGGCCTGGTCATTGCTGAACTGCGACTCCAGCAAGGTTTGCAGGTCCTCATAGAAGCGCTGCTTGGCCGGGAATTTGGTCGGGTGGTCGCGACTTTCGCCCTGTGGGAAATAGCCGTTCATGATGGTAATCGGGTTGCCGTTGGCATCGGCGAAGGTGCCCCAGATAAAGCGGCGCTGGGCGTCTTCTTCGTCACTGGCGAAGCCTTTATGCAGCGCCTGCGGTTCCCGGCGCGAGAGCAGGGCGACACCGTAGTGGCCTTTCTGCCCGTGGTAATAAACGTGATAACCCAGGGCCTGCACCTCGGCCAGCGGGAACTGGTCGTCGTGGACCTTGGTTTCCTGCAAACCGATCACGTCCGGCTGATGTTTCTCGATCAGTGCCGCCAGCTGATGAGGGCGGGCGCGCAGCCCGTTGATATTGAAAGACACGATTTTCATGGTCGGCGGTCCAGTCTGGCAAAAGGGCGATGCTAGCCGACAAGTCGGACGGGGGCCAGCCTTGTAGCCGCTGCCGAGGCACGAGGCTGCGTTGGGCTGCGAAGCGGCCCCCGGTGGCTACACTGAACGAAACAGTGCCGCAGACGTTCGTAATAACAAGAGCGCAACCTTTTGAGTCAGCGCCCAGGGGAGATTCACTGTTATGCCTGACACCTCGACTGCCATCGCCCAGATCCACATGCTCGACAGCGGCTATTCCCGCGAAGCCCGTTCGCTGTTGTACCAGGCCTATCGCCATGAGCCGACGTTCGCCTACATCTTCGAAGCTGAACGTCCCGGCTACGAACAGCGGGTGCGCGCCACGGTGCGTGAACTGGTCAAGCAACACTTCTTCCAGAAACTGCCGGCCATTGGCCTGTTGGTCAACGACCGACTGATCGGCATCGCCCTGATCGCGCCACCGACACGCCGCCTGGGCATCACCGAAAGCTGGGCCTGGCAGTTACGTATGTGGCTGAGCACCGGTGTGCGCGGCACCCGGCGCTACCTGGAATACCATCAGGCAGTGCTGGCGTGCCTGCCCTCGGATTCGGTGCATGTGCTGCCGTTGCTGGGGATTCACCCGCAATTCCAGGGCAAACACTACGGTGAGCAATTGCTGGAAGCGGTGCACAACTGGTGCGCCGAAGACCCGCATTCATCCGGCGTGGTACTGGACACGGGGAATTCTCGCTATCTGGAGTTCTATAAGCGTCAGGGCTACGAAGAGATTGGCGAGGTGGCTGTAGGACCTGTTCTGGAGCACGTGTTCTTTCACGCAAATCCGCAAGTGTTACAGGCTGCAACCCTTTAGGTCAGAATTATTCAGACAAATCAGGGTTCTAAGACGCTCCCTAGCTCGTGTAGCATCCCGGCCTATGAAGTTTCCAGGAAGATTTACCAGCGGCTTGATTCTGCTGTTCACGAGCTGCGGCGCCTTGGCGCAAAGCGAATTGGATGTGCGCATCAAGCCTTCAAACGACGCGTTGAAAGCCAACATCGAAGGCTATATCGGCGGGGTCGGCGATCGTGACGAAGAAGCCCTGCTGCGCTTCAGCCGTGGCGCTGAGGAGCAGGCCCGCAAGGCCGCCCAGGCGCTGGGTTTCTACCAACCGCAGATCGCCAGCGATGTGCAGGGCGGCAAGAACCCGCGCCTGATCCTCACCATCGATCCCGGCGAACCGGTGCATTTGCGCAATGTGACGATTCGGGTCGATGGCCAGGCCGCCGACCTCAAAGCCTTTCGCGTGCCCGCCAGCGACCAACTCAAATCCGGCGCCGTGCTCAACCACGGCAACTACGAAGACGCCAAGCGTGTCATCCAGAACCAGGCGTCACGCTTCGGCTTTTTCAGCGGGCGCTTTACCAGCCAGAAACTCTCGGTCGACCCCAAGGCGGGTGTGGCCGATATCGAACTTATCTATGACAGTGGCCCACGCTACACCTTGGGCAAGGTCAGCTTTGCCGGCGACACGCCGTTTGATGAAGACCTGCTGCAACGCATGGTGCCGTTCAAGAGCGGCGCGCCTTACGACTCCGAACTGATCGCCGAACTCAACCAGAACCTGCAATCCAGCGGTTTTTTCGAGGGCGTGCGCGTGGACGCTGCCCCGGCAGCCTCGGCCAATGACGTGATCCCGGTGGCCGTGCAACTGGAAACCCGCAAGCCCCGCACCATGGGCCTCGGCCTTGGTTACTCGACGGACGTCGGCCCGCGGGGCAAGGCCAACTGGACGCGCCACTGGGTCAACCCCCAGGGCCACAGTTATGGCTGGGAAGCCGAACTGTCGGCGCCGCGGCAGAACGTCGGGCTGTGGTACGACATTCCCATGGACCCGCCGCTCACCGACAAACTGCGTTTCGCCGGCGGCTACCAGAATGAAGAAATCGCCAACACCGACACCCTGAGTAAATTGCTGACCCTCGGCCCCGAGTGGCACAGCAAGTTGCCCAGCGGCTGGACGCGGGTGATCTCGCTCAAATGGCAGCGCGAAGAATATCGCCTGGGCAACGACTCGGGCCTGAGTACGCTGCTGATGCCGGGCATCAGTTATTCCTACCTGCGCAGCGACAACCGCATCGACCCGCACAACGGCTATCGCCTGCTGTTCGACGCCAAGGTCGCCAAGGAAGGCCTGGGCTCCGACACCAACCTGCTTTACGGCACGGCGACGATTAAGGGGCTGACCACCCTGTGGGATAACCATCGTTTCCTGGCCCGGGCGCAGTTTGGCGGCAGCGCCACCAACGGCTACAAATCCGTGCCGCCGTCGTTGCGCTTTTTTGCCGGTGGCGACCAGAGCGTACGGGGTTACGAGTACCAGACCCTGTCTCCGGAAAACGATCGCGGCGACCGCATCGGCGGCCGCTACATGGTGGCCCTGAGCGCCGAGTACCAATATTCCATCGCCGAAAAATGGCGGATCGCGACCTTTATCGACCAAGGCAACTCGTTCAACACCCTGGAAATGCCGAACCTGAAAACCGGCGTGGGTGTTGGCGTGCGCTGGGTGTCGCCGGTCGGCCCGATCCGCCTCGACCTGGCCCATGCCCTCGAAGATCCGGGCGGCATTCGTTTGCACTTTTCCATGGGGCCTGAGCTGTGATGCGTGGTTTGAAAATAGCGGGGCTGGCCATTCTGGCGGTCCTCGCGGTGATACTGCTGGCGCTGTGGACGGTGCTGGGTACCCAAGTCGGCAGCCGTTGGGTGCTGGGCCAGGTGCCGGGTTTGACCGTGGAGAATTTCCAGGGTCGCCTGGGCGGCCAGTGGAGTGCCGACCATCTGTTGTGGCAGCAAGACAGCAGCCGCGTGGAGCTGCAGGCGCCTAAGTTCGACTGGTCGCCGGCCTGTTTGATGCGCATGACCTTGTGCATCAACCAACTGGATGTAGAGCAGGTGAGCCTGCAATTTCCACCCAGCACCGAAGAAAGCAGCGGGCCGATTACCCTGCCGGACTTGAAACTGCCGGTCGCCCTTCAGTTGGGCGACATTCGTGTCGGCAGCCTGCTCTTCAATGGCAGCGAAGAACTCCAGGGCCTGCAACTGGCGGCGCACTGGACCGCCGCCGGGATGCAGATCGACTCGGTGCACCTGCAACGGGACGGCCTGGTACTCGACCTGTCCGGCCTGCTGCAACCCACCGGCAACTGGCCGTTGGCCGCCAGCGGCAACCTGAGCCTGCCTTACGCGCCGGGCGGTGTGCCCTGGACGCTGGCGCTCAAGGTCGATGGTGATTTGCTCAAGACCCTCAAGCTCGATGCCGACAGCAGCGGCTATCTGCCCGCCAAGCTCAGCGGCGAGTTGCAACCCCTGGTGGAAAACCTGCCGGCGCAACTGCACATCACCGCCGACGGCTTTAAACCCAGCGCCGATTTGCCCGATACCCTGCAACTCAATCAGTTGGACCTGACGGCCAAGGGCGACCTGAGCAACGGTTACCAGCTGCTCGGCAAAGCCGTCCTGCCAGCGGAAAAAGGCTCGGTGGACCTGCTGCTGCAAGGCAAGGTCGACGCCAAGGGCGCGCAGATCGTCGGGCTGGACCTGAATGCCGGCGACAAGCAAAGCCTCAAGCTCAGTGCCAATCTGGACTGGCAGCAAGGCTTCAGCGCCGACGCGAAAATCGACTGGCTGGATTTTCCGTGGCATCGCCTGTACCCGGTGATCGACGAACCCCAAGTCGCCTTGCGTACCTTCAATGGCGAAGTCTCCTACAAGGACGGCAACTACCTGGGCAACTTCAAGGCCGATCTCGACGGCCCTGCGGGCAAGTTCAGCCTGACCAGCCCGTTCAGCGGCGACCTCAAGCAAGTGTTCCTCCCCGAGTTGAAACTCGCCGCCGGTCAGGGCAAGGCCGAAGGCCACCTGAACCTGCAGTTTGCCGATGGCATCGCCTGGGACACTGCGCTGGACCTGTCGGCCATCAACCCGGCGTACTGGGTCGCGGAACTGCCGGGTACTCTGGCCGGCCCGCTGCGCAGCAAGGGTGAAATGAAGAACGAGCAACTCAAGCTCAGTGCAGACCTCAACCTCAAGGGCCGTTTGCGCGGCCAACCCGCGGTGCTCCAGGCCAAGGCCGAAGGCGCAGGCGAGCAGTGGACCCTCGGCGCCCTCGACATCCGCCTCGGCGACAACCGCGTCTACGGCAGCGGCAGCCTGCAACAACGGCTGGCCGGGCAGATCGACATCAAACTGACGCGCCTCGCCCAACTCTGGCCGCAACTGCGCGGGCAGATGAACGGCCGCCTCGACGTCGCGGGCACTCTGCAGGCGCCCCAAGGCAAGCTCAACCTGGTGGGTCAACAACTGGCGTTTGAGGACAACCGCCTGCAAAACCTGACCCTGGACGCGAACCTTGATAACGCCCAGCGCGCCAAAATCGACTTGAAGGGCAGTGGTATCCAGGCCGGTGAAACCCAGCTCGGCACCTTGACCGCCAGCGCCCAGGGCGATATCAAAAGCCAGAAAGTCCAGCTCGACCTGGCCGGCCCGCTACTCAAGCTGGCCCTGGCTCTGGACGGCAATCTCGACAAAGGCAACTGGCGCGGGCGCCTGGCCAGCGGTGATGTGCAAGCCGGTGGCCAGGACTGGAAGTTGCAAGCCCCGGCGAAAATCGAGCGCCTGGCCGATGGCAGGCTGACCTTTGCAGCCCATTGCTGGGTCTCCGGCCCGGCGAGCCTGTGCGGCGAAGACCAGCGCTTGATGCCCGAGCCGAAGCTGCGTTACCACCTCAAGCAGTTCCCCATCGACAGCCTGGCCCAGTGGTTGCCCAAGGATTTCGCCTGGCAGGGCAAGCTCAATGCCGACGTGCAGCTTGACCTGCCGGCCAGCGGCCCTAAAGGCGTGGTCTCGGTGGATGCCAGCGGCGGCACCCTGCGGGTCAAGGACAAGGACCAGTGGCTGGACTTTCCGTACGACACGCTGAAGCTGGAAACCACCCTCAACCCCACGCGTATCGACACCCAGCTCAACTTCCGTGGCGGCAAGCTCGGCGAGTTGCTGTTGCAGGCGCAGATCAATCCGCTGCCGAAGAACAAACCGGTCACCGGCAATTTCACCCTGACCGGCCTCGACCTCGCCGTCGCCCGGCCCTTTGTACCCATGGTCGAGAAACTCAATGGCAAGCTCAACGGTAGCGGGCGAATCGGCGGCAGCCTGCTGTCGCCCCAGGTCAATGGCAGCGTCAACCTGGTCGGCGGCGAAATCTCCGGCCCGGAACTGCCCACCAGCTTCGAAGGCCTGAATATCCAGGCATTGATTGCCGGCGAAAGCGTGCAGCTCAATGGCGGCTGGCGCAGTGGCAAGGCCGGGCAGGGCACCATCAAGGGCCAGATCGATTGGGGCCAGGCCCTGGCGGTGGACATCGCCCTGCAAGGCACGCAACTGCCGGTCACCGTGGAGCCGTACGCCGACCTGGAAGTGGCACCCGACCTGAAAATCAGCATGAAAAACGACAAGCTGGCGATCTCCGGCAAGGTGCAGATCCCCAAGGGCGAGATCACCGTGCGCGAACTGCCGCCATCGACGGTCAAGGTCTCGGATGACACGGTGATCGTCGGCAGCCAGACCGAGGAGGGCAAGCCGCCGATGGCCATGGCGATGGACATCGACGTCGAAGTGGGCAAGGACAAACTGAGCTTTGCCGGGTTTGGCCTCACCGCCAACCTGCAAGGCCACGTACACATCGGCGACAACATGGACACCCGTGGCGAACTGTGGCTCAACGACGGCCGCTACCGTGCCTACGGCCAGCGGCTCACGGTGCGCCGTGCGCGGCTGCTGTTCGCCGGGCCGATTGACCAGCCCTACCTCGACATCGAAGCCATCCGCCAGACGGATGACGTAACCGCCGGGATTCGCCTGAGCGGCAGCGCCGAGCAGCCCACCACGCAGATCTTCTCGGAACCGGCGATGAGCCAGGAGCAGGCGTTGTCGTACCTGGTACTGGGTCGACCGCTGAGCACCACGGGCGAAGACAACAACATGCTGGCCCAGGCAGCGCTGGGGCTGGGGTTGATGGGCAGTGCCGGAGTGACATCGGACATTGCCAAGAACCTGGGCATCCAGGATTTTGAACTGGACACCCAGGGCAGTGGCAACAACACCGCCGTGGTCGCCAGCGGCAAGATCTCCGAGAAGCTCAGCCTGCGTTATGGCGTCGGGGTTTTCGAACCGGCCAACACCATTGCCTTGCGCTACCTGCTGAGCAAGAAGGTGTACCTGGAGGTGGCCAGCGGCGTCGCCAGCTCCCTGGATATTTTCTACAAGCGCGATTTCTGATCCGTACACGTTAATGGTGGGAGCCCGGCTCCCACCTTTTATCCGCTAATTACCAAGCAACCTAACTATTCGTTTGACATTCGCTGCCTAGGCAGTAACATCGTGTCACACATTCACTGCTTAGGCAGTTAATAGGCTGGTCACGATGAAGCACTTCACCCCCGAAAACTTTCACAACTGCCACCTCGGCTTGCTGCTGGGCCGGGCTGCGCTGCTCAAAGACAAGATCATCGACACCCATATGGAACCCCACGGCATCACGGCCGCGCAGTTCAAGGTGTTGATCATCATGGCCCAGTACGGCGTCGACACCCCGGCCGAACTGTGCCGCAACCTGTCCCTGGACAGCGGCTCCATGACCCGCATGCTCGACCGCCTGGAACAAAAGGACCTGCTGGCGCGCAAGCGCTCCGAACAGGACCGGCGCCAGGTGCAGTTGGTGCTGACCGCGGAAGGCCAACGCGTGGCGGACATGTTGCCGCACATCGGCGCCCAGGCCTTGAACCAACTGGCAGGTGCGCTGGAACCGGGTGAACTGCAAACCCTGGAAAAAATCTTGAAGAAAATTCTTATAGCTGCGGGTGACCCCATCACCATTCAGCGGGTAGGTGGTGCATGAACAATCGCTCCTTGCGTGCCGGCCTCAGCCTTGTGCTGGTGGCCATGACTATGGCCGGTTGTGCCAATTTCAGCGGCTTGAACACAGAAGGCAAACGCCTCGAAGCCAATAACCTGCAAACCGGCAAGTCTCTCAGTGGCGTGACCCTGTCCGCCGCCGCCTGGCCCACCGCCGATTGGTGGAAAGGCCTTGGCGACCCACAGCTCGATGGCCTGATCCAGGAAGCCCTGCAAAACAGCCCCGACATGCAAGTGGCCAGCGCCCGCGCCCACCAGGCCGAAGCTGCGGCTTATGCCGCCAATGCGGCGCGCATGCCGACCCTGGATGCCAGCGCCGGTGTCAGCCGTTCGCGCCTGGCCAAGGACCAGGACCCGCGGGGCGAGGGCGATGCCTACGCCACCGTGCGCAACATCGGTGCCAGCTTCAATTACAACTTCGACCTGTGGGGTGGCCAGCGCGCCGCCTGGGAAGCCGCGCTGGGCCAGGCCCGCGCCGCCGAAGTCGATCAACAGGCCGCGCGCCTGACCCTGGCGGCCAACGTCGCCAAGGCCTACAGCGACCTGGGCCAAGCGCATATCGTGCGCGACCTGGCCAACGATGACCTCAAGCGCACGCGGCAAATGCTCGACTTGGGCCAGCGTCGCCTGAACTCCGGGATCGACAGCCAGTATCAGTACCAGCAAACCGAGAGCCTGGAAGCCAGCTCCCAGTCGCAACTGATCGATGCGGAAAAACAACTGCAGAGCGCCAAGATCGCCCTCGCCGTGTTGCTCGGCAAAGGCCCTGATCGCGGCGGCGAACTGGTGCGCCCCAACGTGCTCAAGCCCAGCGCCGTTGCCGTGCCTTCGGTGCTGCCTGCCGAGCTGGTGGGCCGTCGTCCGGACCTGATCGCCGCACGCTGGCGTGTTGAAGCGGCGAGCAAAGATATCGCGGCCAGCAAGACCCGTTTCTACCCCAACCTCAACCTGAGCGCGAGCGCTGGGGCCGAGTCGTTGCTGGGAGATGCGATGTTTGGTTCGGCCAGCCGTTTCTTCAGCATTGCGCCGACCATCTCGCTGCCGATCTTCGACGGTGGCCGCCTGCGTGCCGACCTCGATGCCCGCGACGCCGACTACGACCTGGCCGTGGCCCAGTACAACAAAACCCTGGTGCAAGCCTTGGGCGATATCGGCAACACCCTCGTGCAATTACGCGAGACCGGCCGGCAGATCCAGGCCCAGCAACACGCCGCTGACATTGCCCAGCAGTCCTACGACACCGGGGTCCAGCGGTACAGCTCAGGTATCGGTAATTACCTGGACGTGCTCAGCATCGAACAGCAATTACTCCAGGCCCAACGCCAGTTGGCCACCCTGAATGCCGAGCAAATCGATCTTTCGATTCAATTGATGCAGGCCCTGGGCGGCGGTTTTCACGCCGATAGCGTGGCCTCGACCACCCCAGCCACGCGCACTGAATAATTCAAGGTACTTGTCATGGCCACTGCCGAAACCAGCAACAACGCTCCTGAAACAAAAAAGCCTGAACAACCGTCCACCAGCAACCCGCGCAAACGCAAAATCATGCTGTTTGTCCTGGCGCTGATCGTCATCCTCGGCGCCGTGGGCGTGTGGGGTTGGTACGAACTGTATGGCCGCTTCAGCGAAAGCACCGACGACGCCTACGTCAACGGCAACGTGGTGGAAATCACCCCGCTGGTGACCGGCACCGTGGTGAGCATTGGTGCCGACGATGGCGACTTGGTCCATGAAGGCCAGGTGCTGATCAACTTCGACCCCAACGATGCCGCCGTCGGCCTGCAAAGTGCCCAGGCCAACCTGGCCCGCACCGTGCGCCAGGTGCGTGGCTTGTACAGCAACGTCGATGGCATGAAGGCCCAGGTGCTGGCGCAGAAAGCCAACGTGCAAAAGGCCCAGGACAACTTCGCCCGTCGGAAAAACCTGGCGGCCGGCGGGGCGATTTCCCAAGAGGAACTGTCCCACGCTCGTGATGACCTGACCTCGGCACAAAACGCCCTGGCCAACGTTGAGCAGCAGTTCAAGACCACCAGCGCGCTGGTGGACGACACCGTGATTTCGTCCCACCCGGACGTGCAAGCCGCCGCCGCGCAGTTGCGCCAGGCCTATCTGACCAACGCCCGCAGCACCCTGATTGCACCGGTGACCGGCTATGTGGCCAAACGTACCGTGCAACTGGGCCAGCGAGTTCAGCCGGGCACTGCACTGATGGCCGTGATCCCGCTGGATCAACTGTGGATCGACGCCAACTTCAAGGAAACCCAACTGCGGGATATGCGTATCGGCCAGCCGGTGGATATCGAATCTGACATCTACGGCAGCGACGTGAAATTCAGCGGCACCGTGGACAGCCTCGGCGCGGGCACCGGCAGTGCGTTTGCCTTGCTGCCGGCGCAGAACGCTACCGGTAACTGGATCAAGATCGTGCAACGGGTACCGGTGCGTATCCATGTGAACGCCGATGAGCTGGCCAAGCACCCGCTGCGCGTGGGCCTGTCCACCGTGGTCAACGTCGACCTGCACGACCAGAGCGGCCCGGTATTGGCCCAGCAGGCGCCGCAAAAGGCCTCGTTCACTACCAACGTGTACGACCGCCAGTTGGCCGAAGCCGACGCCATGATCACCCAACTGATCCATGACAACAGCGTTGCCGCTCCCAAGGCTGCCCAGCGCTGATTCGCCAATCCATCAGCTACGGCCCCGGCGGCCGTAGCGCCAATCATGTTGCACAGGATTCGCGATGAGTAACGCTAACGCCTCCTTCACGCCGCCCAGCTTGCTGATGGCCACCATCGGCCTGTCCCTGGCGACCTTTATGCAGGTGCTCGACACCACCATCGCCAACGTGGCGTTGCCGACGATTTCCGGCAACCTCGGTGTGAGTTCGGAGCAGGGCACCTGGGTAATCACCTCGTTTGCGGTGAGCAACGCCATCGCGCTGCCGCTGACCGGCTGGTTGAGCCGTCGCTTCGGCGAGGTGAAGCTGTTTCTGTGGGCCACCATCCTGTTTGTGCTGGCCTCGTTTCTCTGCGGCATCTCCACCTCGATGCCCGAGCTGATCGGCTTTCGGGTATTGCAAGGCCTGGTCGCCGGCCCGCTGTACCCGATGACCCAGACGCTACTCATCGCGGTCTATCCCCCCGCAAGGCGAGGCATGGCCCTGGCGTTGCTGGCGATGGTCACGGTGGTGGCGCCGATTGCCGGGCCGATCCTCGGCGGCTGGATTACCGACAGCTACAGCTGGCCGTGGATCTTCTTTATCAACGTCCCCATCGGCATCTTTGCGGTGATGGTAGTGCGTTCGCAGCTGAAGAAACGCCCGGTGGTCACCAGCTACCAGCCGATGGACTACGTCGGTTTGCTGAGCCTGATCGTCGGCGTCGGCGCCTTGCAGATCATCCTCGACAAGGGCAACGACCTGGACTGGTTCGAGTCGAACTTCATCATCATTGGCGCGGTAATCTCGGCGATTGCCCTGGCGGTGTTCGTGATCTGGGAAATGACCGACGAGCACCCGGTGGTCAACCTGCGGCTGTTTGCCTACCGCAACTTCCGCATTGGCACGATTGTGTTGGTGTTGGGGTATGCCGGCTTCTTCGGGATCAACCTGATCCTGCCGCAATGGTTGCAAACCCAGATGGGCTACACCGCCACCTGGGCGGGCCTGGCGGTGGCGCCGATCGGGATTCTGCCGGTATTGATGTCGCCGTTTGTGGGCAAGTATGCGCACAAGTTCGACCTGCGCTTGCTGGCTGGCCTGGCGTTCCTGGCGATTGGCTTGAGTTGCTTCATGCGGGCTGGCTTCACCAATGAAGTCGACTTCACGCACATCGCCCTGGTGCAGTTGTTCATGGGTATCGGCGTGGCGTTGTTCTTCATGCCGACCTTGAGCATCCTGATGTCCGACCTGCCACCGGCGCAAATCGCCGACGGCGCGGGCCTGGCGACCTTCCTGCGGACCCTGGGCGGCAGCTTTGCAGCCTCGTTGACCACCTGGATCTGGATTCGCCGGGCGGACCAGCATCATGCCTACATGAGCGAAAACATGACCACCTACGACTCGGCCACCCGGGACGCCTTGCAGGCGCTCGGTGGGGCAGGGCACAAGGCGTATGCGCAGCTTGATCAGATACTGACGAGCCAGGCGTACATGATGTCCACCGTGGATTACTTCACGTTGCTGGGGTGGATGTTCATGGCGTTGATCGTGATTGTGTGGCTGGCGAAACCGCCGTTTGCGGCGAAGGCCGGGCCGGAGGCTTCGGGCCACTGATGTTGCTTATGATCGTTCCCACGCTCCGCGTGGGAATGCCGCTTTGGACGCTCTGCGTCCGCTTGTGAAGGTCGTGACGCAGAGCGTCACAGGATGCGTTCCCACGCAGAGCGTGGGAACGATCTGGGTCAAGCGCCGGGCAGTGCCAACTGTGGGTTGACGAAGTCAAACGCCGCCAGTTGGAACCCTTGCTCATCCACCTGCAACGCCCACCCTTGCTTGTCCCAATCCCCCAGCACAATGCGCTTGGCCGCCTGCTCGCCAATCTGCAGCTTGTGAATCGCCGGGCGGTGGGTGTGGCCATGTACCAACGTACGCACGCCAAACGCCTGCATCACCCTCGGCACTTCCTCAGGCGTCACATCGACAATATCGTTGGCCTTCATTCGCACCTGGGCGCTGCTTTCACTGCGCAGCTTACGTGCGAGTTTGTGCCGCGTGCGCAAAGGCAGGTGGCGCAGGATGAACAGCGTGATGGGGTTGCGCAGGATGCGCCGCAGCTTCATATAGCCAAGGTCGCGGGTACACAGGCTGTCGCCGTGCATCAATAGCACGGGCTCGCCTGCGAGCTGCACCACACTCGGGTCCTTGAGCAAGGTTGCGCCTGCGGCTTTGCAGAACGCCTTGCCGATCAGGAAATCCCGATTGCCATGCATGATGAAAACCTGGGTGCCGCTGTCGCTCAGCTCGCGCAGAGCCTCGCAAATCGAGCGCTGGAAGGGCGTCATCCCATCGTCGCCAATCCAGGCTTCGAAGAAGTCCCCCAGAATGTACAACGCCTGGGCGGAACGGGCGCGGCCGTTCAGTAAATCCAGAAACGCCCGGGTTATGTCCGGGCGCTCCTCTTCCAGATGCAAATCTGAAATCAGCAATATCACTCAACGATCTCGGCTTTCTCGACGATAACGTCTTCTACCGGTACGTCCTGGTGACCTGCCTTGCCGGTGGTTTGCACACCTTTGATCTTGTCGACAACGTCGGTGCCGGCGGTGACTTTACCGAATACCGCGTAACCCCAGCCCTGCACGTTCTTGCCACTGTGGTTCAGGAAGGCGTTGTCGGCAACGTTGATGAAGAACTGCGCGGAGGCCGAATGCGGCTCCATGGTACGGGCCATGGCGACGGTGTACTTGTCGTTGGAAAGGCCGTTGTCCGCTTCGTTCTGGATGCTGGGACGCTTGTCTTTCTTTTCTTTCATGCCAGGCTCGAAACCGCCGCCCTGGACCATGAAGTTGCCGATGACACGGTGGAAAACAGTGTTTTCGTAGTGGCCGGCTTTAACGTACTCGATGAAGTTGGCGACGGTGATCGGCGCTTTCTCGGCGTTCAGCTCGATGACGATGTCACCGTGGTTGGTGGTCAGTTTGACTTGAGTCATGTTCACTACTCTTTCAAGGAATTCGTGGGTTTGGGCGTTTTGCGCCTTACCTGCTTGGCAAAAACGGCAGCCAAGGCGCGCAGTTTAGCGTGACCTGCGGGAATTTCGAGGTGGTTTTTTACCGCCCGTGCAATAAATGCAGCAGTTTTTGGCCACGCTCTGTCAGGGCCTTGACAGCATCGGCTATGATAAGCCCTTTGTTTGTCGGCCTCACCCGGCCAAGTACTTCGTCTGTTCAAGGATCCTATGAGCAAGCCCACTGTCGACCCTACCTCGAATTCCAAGGCCGGACCTGCCGTCCCGGTCAATTTCCTGCGCCCGATCATCCAGGCGGACCTGGATTCGGGCAAGCACACGCAGATCGTCACCCGCTTCCCGCCTGAGCCCAACGGTTACCTGCACATCGGCCACGCCAAGTCGATCTGTGTGAACTTCGGCCTGGCCCAGGAGTTCGGTGGCGTCACGCACCTGCGTTTCGACGACACCAACCCGGCCAAGGAAGACCAGGAATACATCGACGCCATCGAAAGCGACATCAAGTGGCTGGGCTTCGAATGGTCCGGTGAAGTGCGCTATGCCTCCAAGTACTTCGACCAGCTGTTCGACTGGGCGGTGGAATTGATCAAGGCCGGCAAGGCCTACGTCGACGACCTGAGCCCGGAACAAGCCAAGGAATACCGTGGCACCCTGACCGAGCCGGGCAAGAACAGCCCGTTCCGTGACCGTTCGGTAGAAGAGAACCTGGACTGGTTCGCCCGCATGAAAGCCGGCGAATTCAAGGACGGCGAGCGCGTACTGCGGGCCAAGATCGACATGGCCTCGCCGAACATGAACCTGCGCGACCCGATCATGTACCGCATCCGCCACGCCCACCACCACCAGACCGGTGACAAGTGGTGCATCTACCCGAACTACGACTTCACCCACGGTCAGTCGGACGCTATCGAAGGCATCACCCACTCCATCTGCACCCTGGAGTTCGAGAGCCACCGCCCGCTGTACGAATGGTTCCTCGACAGCCTGCCGGTACCGGCGCACCCGCGTCAGTACGAATTCAGCCGCCTGAACCTGAACTACACCATCACCAGCAAGCGCAAGCTCAAGCAACTGGTTGATGAAAAGCACGTATTCGGCTGGGACGACCCGCGCATGTCGACGCTGTCGGGCTTCCGCCGTCGCGGCTACACCCCGGCGTCGATCCGCAATTTCTGCGACATGGTCGGCACCAACCGTTCCGACGGCGTGGTGGATTTCGGCATGCTCGAATTCAGCATCCGTCAGGACCTCGACGCGAACGCACCGCGCGCCATGTGCGTGCTGCGTCCGTTGAAAGTCGTGATCACCAACTACCCGCAAGACCAGGTCGAAAACCTCGAACTGCCGCGTCATCCGCAGAAAGAAGAACTCGGCGTGCGCAAGCTGCCGTTCGCCCGTGAAATCTACATCGACCGTGATGACTTCATGGAAGAGCCGCCAAAAGGCTACAAGCGCCTGGAGCCGAACGGCGAAGTGCGCCTGCGCGGCAGCTACGTGATCCGTGCCGACGAAGCGATCAAGGACGCCGATGGCAACATCGTCGAACTGCGTTGCTCCTACGACCCGCAAACCCTGGGCAAGAACCCGGAAGGCCGCAAGGTCAAAGGTGTCGTGCACTGGGTGCCGGCCGCGGCCAGCATCGAATGTGAAGTGCGCCTGTACGATCGCCTGTTCCGCTCGCCTAACCCCGAGAAGGCTGAAGACAGCGCCAGTTTCCTGGACAACATCAACCCTGACTCGCTGCAAGTTCTCACTGGTTGTCGTGCCGAGCCATCGCTTGGCGACGCACAGCCGGAAGACCGTTTCCAGTTCGAGCGCGAAGGTTACTTCTGCGCGGATATCAAGGACTCGAAACCCGGTGCTCCGGTATTCAACCGTACCGTGACCTTGCGTGATTCGTGGGGCCAGTGATCTAAGGGATTCATCGTGCTAACGATCTACAACACACTCAGCAAAACCAAAGAAGTCTTCAAGCCGCTGGATGGCAACAAGGTGCGCATGTACGTGTGCGGCATGACCGTGTACGACTACTGCCACATCGGCCACGGCCGCAGCATGGTTGCCTTCGACCTGGTGACCCGCTGGTTGCGTTTCAGCGGTTATGACCTGACGTATGTGCGCAACATCACCGACATCGACGACAAGATCATCAATCGCGCCAACGAAAACGGCGAGTCGTTCGACGCGCTGACCGAGCGCATGATTGCTGCGATGCACGAGGACGAGGCGCGCCTCAACATCCTTAAACCGGACATGGAACCGCGCGCCACGGACCATATCCCGGGCATGCACGCGATGATCCAGACCCTGATCGACAAGGGTTACGCCTACGCCCCGGGCAACGGCGACGTGTACTACCGCGTCGCCAAGTTCATGGGCTACGGCAAGCTGTCGCGCAAGAAAATCGAAGACCTGCGCATTGGTGCGCGGATCGAAGTCGACGAAGCCAAGCAAGACCCGCTGGACTTCGTCCTGTGGAAAGGCACCAAGCCCGGCGAGCCGAGCTGGGAGTCGCCATGGGGCGCCGGGCGTCCGGGCTGGCACATCGAATGCTCGGTGATGTCCACCTGCTGCCTGGGCGAGACCTTCGACATTCATGGCGGCGGCAGCGACCTCGAGTTCCCGCACCACGAAAACGAAATCGCCCAAAGCGAAGCGGCCACCGGCAAGACCTACGCCAACGCCTGGATGCACTGCGGCATGATTCGCATCAATGGCGAGAAGATGTCCAAGTCCTTGAACAACTTCTTCACCATTCGCGACGTGCTGGAAAAGTACCACCCGGAAGTGGTGCGCTACCTGTTGGTATCGAGCCACTACCGCAGCGCGATCAACTACTCGGAAGACAACCTCAAGGATGCCAAAGGCGCCCTGGAGCGTTTCTACCACGCGCTGAAAAGCCTGCCCTCCGTGGCACCTGCGGGCGGCGAAGCGTTCGTTGCGCGGTTTACCGAAGTGATGAACGACGACTTCGGCACACCGGAAGCCTGCGCGGTGCTGTTTGAAATGGTGCGTGAGATCAACCGCCTGCGCGAGAGCGATCTCAACGCAGCGGCGGGGCTTGCCGCACGTTTGAAAGAGCTGGCGAGCGTGCTGGGCGTACTGCAGATGGAAGCCGATGACTTCCTGCAGGCAGGCGCTGAAGGGCGTGTGGATGCCGCTGAAGTTGATGCGCTGATTCAGGCACGTTTGACTGCCCGAGCCAACAAAGACTGGGCGGAGTCTGACCGTATCCGTGACCAACTGACCGCGATGGGTGTGGTGTTGGAAGACGGGAAGGGTGGGACGACGTGGCGGTTGGCTGATCAGGCTTGATGGGTGAATGCTGAATGAAAACGCCCCGATTGGTTCGGGGCGTTTTTTTTGGTGCATAACTTACAACGAGTCGCTGACCGGACCCCTGTGCGCAGACATAGTTGACACATTCAAGTGCAGGCAAAGCCTGCTCGAGTTCAAAAACAAAGCTGCTCCCCTGTAGGAGCGAGCTTGCTCGCGAAAAACCTGAGAACGCCGCGTTCATCCAGAATGCCAACGTCATCGTTAACGACCTTCGCGAGCAAGCCCGCTCCCACATGTGGACCGTGCCCGCTTCTGATCTTGCTGTTGCTGTTGCTCCACCACACTCAAGCCGGCCGGTAGGCCGCTGTGCTCTTGCTCTTGCTTTTGATCTTGA
>NZ_JAXCIS010000018.1:0-1757 GCF_034044025.1 Pseudomonas sp. SED1 | reverse complement strand
TTCAAAAGTGAGCCGCTGTAAGAGCCAGCCCTTTCAAGGTCTTTGGAAAAAGCCTCAAAACATGATCATTTTTTGACCAAAAGAGATGCTAACTGAACCAAATTCAACTCGTTTTTTTCTTAATTTCAGCCCGGAATAGGCGTAGGACGCGATTTAGGCAAAGACCTTGAAAGGGCTGGCTGTAAGAGCGGAACCCATATAAGCCATCACCCAAATAACGGATATACACTCCCAAACCAAAATCTGGCCCAACTCTTGCTCTACCTCCTGTAACCGCACCCTCGACCCCTGTGCGGCGGAGACTCTTATCTATGGCAATCACCCCGAATTCGCTCCTGCAGGCGGCCCCAGCGGCCAAGCCTCAAGCGCCCGCTGCCAATCCACCGGCAGTGGCTGCGGACCCGCGGGACAAGGCCCCGGGCTTCGCTCAGGTGTTCGCCAAGCAAGCCCCCGCGCCCTCGGCAAAACCCACCGACACCACCACCAAATCGACCCGCGACAAACCTGCGGACGCCAGCACCAAGCCCGCCGCCAACAACGACAAGCCTGCCGCCGGCACTCCATCAGTTGCCGATAACGGCAAGACTTTGCCTGCCACCCCGCCGGCCAAGTCCGACACCCCGGACACCACCGCCAAGACCGACGATCCGGCCCCGGCAGACGACCCAACCCTGGCCCAGCAACCCCCGGTCGACCCAGCCGTCGACCCGGCGCTGATGGCCGCGGTAGTGCCTGTCCCGGTACCCGCAACGCCAGCACCCGTCGAAACACCGGCACCGGTCGCGGCGAAAGATGACAAGTCCCAGCCAGTAGTAGCGCCACCCGTGGCCGCTACCGACGACGCCAAGCCGGCCTTCGACCCAGAAGCCGACCCGCTGGACGCAATGCCCGCCGTACGCCTGGCCATGGAGCAGGGCGGTCACGTGTCCGCCAGCAGCCAAACCCCAGCCAAAGGCACGCCGGCCCCGACCCAGGACCAGCCAACGGCCGCGCAAAACTTCGCCACTGGCCTGGCCAGCATGGTCGACCAGCAAGCGACCAAGGACAGCACCGACCAGGGCGGCGACAAAGCCTTCACCGGCCTGATCGATGGCGGCCTCAAAGACCTGAAAGACGCCCGCAGCGACACCCGTGTCGACGATTTCGCCAACCGCCTCGCCGCGCTGACCCAGGCCGCCACCCCGAAAACCGCAAATGCCCTGCCACCGGTGGCCAACGCACCACTGGCCATGCACCAGAGCGGCTGGACCGACGAGGTGGTAAACCGGGTCATGTACCTGTCCAGCGCCAACCTCAAGTCGGCAGAAATCCAGCTGCAACCGGCTGAGCTGGGTCGTTTGGACATCAGCGTGAAAATGTCCGCGGACCAACAGGCGCAGGTCACCTTCATGAGTGGTCACGCGGTGGTTCGTGAAGCACTGGAAAGCCAGTCAGGCCGCCTGCGGGAGATGTTTGCCCAGCAGGGCATGGGCCAGGTCGACGTCAACGTGTCCGACCAGTCCCGTGGCTGGCAGGGTCAGCAGGGCCAGGACCAACAACAGCAGAACCAGGCACGCGGCGTCAGTGGCAGTGGCGGGCGGGGTGATGGGGTTGATGGCGGCGGTATTGGTGAGGTGGCTGAAGTTGCCGCGCCGGTGGTGCAGTCAGTGATTGGCTCCAGCGCCGTGGACTATTACGCCTGATCCAAAGCCTGGCGATGATCGAAATGTGGGAGCGGGCTTGCTCGCGAATACGGAGTGTCAGTCACCGTTACAGGT
>NZ_JAXCIS010000189.1:0-34598 GCF_034044025.1 Pseudomonas sp. SED1 | reverse complement strand
GCCGAGTGGTGGGGCAAGAGCGTTTTGCTTACTTTTGCGCTTTTCAAAAGTGAGCCGCTGTAAGAGCGGAACCAATACCAGCCATCACCCAAATAACGGATATGCCCCCAGGCCCAGCAGCCCACCACATTGGCGTATCCTTACCCACCACCCCCAAGGCCCGATCAAAAAATGCTGGTGATTTCCAACAACGTGCACCTCCCCGACGCCGAGATCGAGCTGACAGCCATCCGCGCCCAAGGCGCCGGCGGTCAAAACGTCAACAAAGTCTCAAGCGCCGTGCACCTGCGTTTCGACATCCCGGCCTCGTCCCTGCCTGACTTCTACAAGGAACGCCTGCTGGCCCTGCGCGACAGCCGCATCACCAGCGAAGGCGTGCTGATCCTCAAGGCCCAGCAATACCGCACCCAGGAACAAAACCGCGCCGACGCCCTCGAGCGCCTGGTCGAGCTGATCCTCAGCGCCACCAAGGTCGAAAAGAAACGCCGCCCCACCAAACCCACTCTGGGCTCAAAAAAGCGCCGCCTCGAATCCAAAACCAAACGCGGCAGTATCAAGGCCGGCCGCGGCAAGGTTGATTTCTAAGCCGCGTCCCGCTCCTCGCGGTACTTAGGCGCCTGCCGATACAAATACAGACTCAACAGCAACCCGCCAAACGCCGCGATCGCCGCAAACAGGAAAATCGAGGCAAACCCGAACCCCGCCGCAATCGCCCCGGCCAACGGCCCGGTGATCCCCAGCGACAAATCGATAAACAGCGAATACGCCCCCACCGCCGCGCCCCGGCTTGAGGCGGGCACCAGGTTGACCGCCTCCACACCCAAGGCCGGAAACACCAGGGAAAACCCAAACCCGCTCAACGCCGCACCCGCCAACGCCAAATGAGGATCCGGCGCCAGCCACAACAGCAGCAGGCCCAGGGTCTCCACCGACAGGCAGGCAATCGCCACGCGAAACCCGCCAATACGGTTGATCAAATTCCCGAACAACAACCGCGCCCCGATAAAGCTGGCACCGAACAGGCTCAGGCACAGCACTGCGTTGTCCCAGTGCTGGGTCGCGTAATACAGGGTGATGAAGGTCGCAATGGTGCCAAAGCCGATCGAGCCCAGCGCCAGGCCGCAGCCGTGTGGCAGCACACGCCCGAGCACATGCATGAACGGCAGACGCTCGCCCACCACGATCGGCGCGGCGACTTTCGGCCAGGCCAGCAGCAGCCCCAGCACCGCCAGCAGGATGATGCTGACACCCATGCTCCACAGCCCGAAATGACTGACCAGCAACACCCCCAGCGGCGCGCCGATGGCCAGGGCGCCGTAGCTGGCGATGCCGTTCCAGGAGATGACCTTGGCGGTATTCGCCGCGCCCACCCGGCCGATGCCCCAGCCAATGGAGCCCGAGCCCACCAGGCTTTCAGCGCTGCCCAGTACCAGGCGGCCGATCAACAGACTGGTGAGGCTCAATGCCGGAAGGTGCGAAAACCACGCCGAGAGCAACATGAACACGCCGCTCAACCCGCAACCTGCCAGGCCGTACATGACGGCGCGCTTGCTGCCGCGGTTATCGATGATGCGTCCGGCATAGGGCCGGCTCAGCAGGGTGGCCAGGTATTGCACGCTGATCACCAGGCCCGCGATCACGGCGCCAAAGCCCAGGTCGCTGTGCACGTAGCCCGGCAACACGGCCAGGGGAATGCCGATATTCAGGTAGCCAATGAAGGTGAACAGAACGATGGAAACGACTTGCAGCGTGACCGCCATGGGGCGCTGGGTATCTGGCATGGGAGAGGTCCACTGTCGCAGCAGGAAAAGATAGGCTGCTTATGATACCGATGCTGGGCGCGCGCGGGGGCGGGAAACCAAACTTTTAGCGATCGGCGGGGTTGAGCAGTTGCGTGGTCACCAAGGCGGCGAGGGCGTTTTCCTGGGTGCCGAAGCGCTTGAGCAGGAGTGCCTGTTTTTCCGGGGTGAGGCGGTTCCATACGTCGACCATCTGCAGGGCAGTGTCGAGCAGGGCGGTATCGGGGGTGGTGTCGGTCATGGCGGGGCTCACGGTGTTCAGGCGGTGTGGAAAGCGCGCAATGTCACGCTTTCCACACGGTCTGGGTACGGCTCTCAGTCTTCGCGCTTGCGGTCGACCGGTTTTGCCTCTTTGGGCTCGGGCTTGGTGGCGCCGGCCTGTTGCGGGGTTGGCTGCTCAGTTTCGTGCAGGCTTGGGAAGGGGAGATTAGGGATTTCGTGCATCGTCGTCGCTCCTCGCAAGATCTGTTTTATCAATCGCAGGTGATTCCGCGCGTTCAAAAAGCTTGTGCAGGATACAGCACTGTAAATGACAGAAAGATTTTATCTCGAAAAATGAACACCTCTTCATCCCGCCGCGCAAGTGACGTGGCGCCACAGGCGGATCGATTGTCATCGTACAACATCACCCTTAACGGATTGACATCGTGTTGCGGACTGAATATAACGCTAACAGTTGTATGACGACATATGACGTTACAGTTTTATAGCGCCCGTAATATGGGCGCGCTCGGTCGCAGAACGTAAGCCTCAAATCTAAAAATAATTAAGGTGAAGCGATGAAAATCAAAGGCATCCGTTGGTGGATGGTCGGGCTGATGACGGTCGGCCTGATTATTAACTACCTGGCCCGCAACACGCTGTCCGTCGCAGCCCCCACGCTGATGACCGACCTGAGCATCTCCACTGAGCAGTACTCCCATATCGTTGTTGCCTGGCAGGTGTGCTATGCCCTGATGCAGCCGATCGCCGGTTATGTGATTGATGCAATTGGCACCAAGATGGGCTTCGCGATCTTCGCCATTTCCTGGTCGGTAGTGTGCGCGCTGGCGGCGTTCGCCACTGGCTGGCAGAGCCTGGCCGTGGCTCGTGGCGCGCTGGGACTGACGGAATCGGCGGGCTTCCCCGGCGGCGTCAAGGCGATTACCGAGTGGTTCCCGGCCAAGGAGCGCTCCGTCGCCATCGGCTGGTTCAACTTTGGTTCGTCGTTTGGTGCGTTGCTGGCGCCGCCGCTGGTGGTCTGGGCGATTCTGCACAGCGGCTGGCAGTTGGCGTTCCTGATTGTCGGTGGCATCGGCCTGGTGTGGAGCGGGCTGTGGCTGCTGCTGTACAAGCACCCGCGTGACCAGCGCCTGCTGGCTGAGGCCGAACGTGAGTACATCGAAGCCGGCCAGGAAACCCACCTCAAGGAAGGCGTGCAGAAGAAAGCCAGCTGGAAGCGCATCCTCAAAAGCCGCAACTTTTTCGCCATCGCCTCGGCGCGGATGCTCTCGGAGCCGGCCTGGCAGACCTTCAACGCCTGGATTCCGCTGTACCTGATGACCGAGCGGCACATGAACATCAAGGAAATGGCGCTGTTCGCCTGGCTGCCATTCCTGGCCGCCGACATCGGCTGCGTGCTGGGTGGCTACCTGAGCCCGCTGTTTCACCGCTACTTCAAGGTCTCGCTGTTCACCTCGCGCAAGCTGGTGATGTTGCTCGGCTGCCTGTGCATGATCGGCCCGGCGTGTATCGGCCTGGTGGACAGTGCCTACACCGCGATTGCCCTGCTGTGCGTGGGCGGTTTCGCGCACCAGACCTTGTCGGGCGCGCTGTTTTCCATCGCCTCGGACTCATTCGGCAAGAACGACGTGGCCACCGCGACCGGTGGCGGGCAGATGTGCGGCTTTATTGGTGCCGCGGCGTTTACCGCGGTGTTCGGTGTGCTGGTGACCAAGGTCGGCTACAGCCCGCTGTTTGTGGTGCTGGCGATTTTCGACATCATCGCGGCCATCGTGATCCTGACGGTCGCCCGGGAGATTGTTAAAGACCCGGAGCCGGCCACCCAAACCGGTCACGGCGGCACCTTGTTGCCGGTTTAACCCTGGCGCTCCATCGCCGCCTTGTAGAGCGAGTTCTTCGGCTGGGCAAACACCCGCGCCAGCATCGGTTCGAAGAAGCTCAACGGTAGGGTGTCGTAGGACGGATCGAACGCCGCCGCGTCGTATTGCGCGCAGAACTCGATGGTTTGCCGGTACTGCGGATGGTCGCCAAATTGCTCACGCAGGTGGCGGTCCATCCCCAGGTGATGGAAGAAGTAGTAGCCCTGGAAAATCCCGTGCTTCTCCACCATCCACAGATTTTCGGGGCTCACAAATGGCTTGAGGATCGCGGCGGCGATGTCCGGGTGGTTGTAGGAACCCAGGGTGTCGCCGATGTCGTGGAGCAGGGCGCACACCACGTACTCTTCATCTCGCCCGTCGTGCCAGGCGCGGCTGGCGGTTTGCAGCGAGTGGGTCAGGCGGTCCACCGGGAAGCCGCCGAAGTCGCCCTCCAGCAGTCGCAGATGCGCCACGATCCGGGTTGGTAGTTGCCGGGCATAGGCGCTGAAATCCTTGGCGATGATCGCCCAGTCTTCCTGGGTGCCGTCCTGCATATGGGTAAAGCGGGCCTGCTGGTTCATCAAGGGCGCTCTTATTGTTTTTGAAGGGCAGGCTAGAACGGCACTTTGCCCAGAATCATGTCGCGGTACATCACAAAATCCCCCAACAGGCTGTAGAGCGGATGCTGGAAGGTTGCCGGGCGATTCTTTTCAAAGAAGAAGTGGCCGATCCAGGCAAAGCTGTATCCTGCCACCGGCACCGCCAGCAGCAGCCACCAGGCGCCTTTGCCGATCGCGAACGCCATAATGAAGATCACCAGACTGGTGCCGATAAAGTGCAGGCGACGGCAGGTGCTGTTGCCGTGTTCGCTCAGGTAATACGGGTAGAAATCAGCGAAGCTATTGAATTGTCTGACATTTTCCACAGTATCCGGCCCTCTGATTATTGTTCTGCCCGACAGATGTTCGGCGGGTAGCTTATTTGAGTCTAGAGTCATCAGTGGTAACAGCCAGTGACAATAGATGCCACTTTAGTATCCTTCGGATTCCTGGCTGTCGTTTCAGCCTTCCTTGTTAAGAAAACGCCATGAGCGAACGAACGACTTCTGCAAGCTGGGCGATGGGGATAGTCAAGGCGCTGGAGATGGACGGCCTGGATTGCCGCGCCTTGTTCAAGCAGCTTGGCCTGGATTACGCCGCGCTGAATGACCCGGATGCGCGCTTCCCCCAGGACTCCATGACGCGCCTCTGGCAGCGCGCGGTCGAGCTGTCGGGCAACCCGGCGATCGGCTTGAACATGGGCAAGGTGGTGCGCCCGGCGTCGTTTCATGTGGCTGGCTACGCCTTGATGTCCAGTAACACCCTGGCCGAAGGTTTCATGCGTCTGGTGCGTTATCAGCGAATCATCGCTGAAAGTGCCGACCTGAGTTTTCGACTGTTACCCGAAGGTTATGCGCTGATTCTTACCGTGCACGGCGATCACCTGCCGCCCACCCGGCAAAGCGCCGAAGCGTCCTTGGCGAGTGCCCTGGCGTTATGCGGCTGGCTCACCGGACGTACCCTGCAACCGCGCAAAGTGCTGGTGCAGGGCGATCAACCGGCGGACCTGGCGCCCTACAAGCAGGCCTTCCATGCACCGCTGGTGTTCAACGCGCCGTATGACGCGCTGATCTTCGAGCGGGCGGATATGGAGGCGCCGTTGCCCACGGCGAACGAGGCGATGGCGTTGTTGCATGATCGTTTTGCCGGGGAGTATCTGGCGCGGTTTTCCGAGAGCCGGGTGACCCACAAGGCGCGGCAGGTATTGTGCCGATTGCTGCCGCAAGGCGAGCCCAAGCGCGAGGTGGTTGCGCAGACCTTGCACCTGTCCCAGCGCACCTTGCAGCGCCGCTTGCAGGAGGAGGGCACCAGTTTCCAGACCTTGCTCGACGACACCCGCCGCGAACTGGCCGAGCAATACCTGGCACAGCCGAGCATGACCCTGCTGGAAATTGCCTACCTGTTGGGATTTGCCGACCCGAGCAACTTCTTTCGCGCGTTCCGCCGCTGGTTCGATGCCACGCCCGGCGAGTACCGGGCGCGGTTGCAGGAAACTCCGGTCAGTGACGCCAAAACGCCGGAATGCACAGCACAAACACCGTAATGATCTCCAGCCGGCCCAGCAGCATGCCGAGGGACAGGATCCACTTGGCGGCGTCCGGCAGGGTGGAGAAATTCCCGGCCGGGCCGATGGTTTCCCCCAGGCCCGGGCCCACGCCGGACACGGTGCTGGCGGCGCCGGTCAGCGCGGTCATCCAGTCCAGGCCCAGCAGTGACAGGGCCAGGGCGATGGCGCAGATGGTGATGGCGAAGAAAAACGAGAAGGTCAGGATCGAGCGCACGATTTCTTCATCGAGGCGATGGCCGTTGTACTTCTGCTTGATCACCGCCCGTGGGTGAATCAGCTGGTTCAAGTTGGCCTTGAGCAGGATATAGGCGACCTGGAAACGGAAAATCTTGATCCCGCCAGCCGTGGAACCGGAGCAACCGCCCACAAAGCCCAGGTAAAAGAACAGCATCAGCGAGAAATTGCCCCAGATGCTGTAGTCCCCCAGCGCAAAACCGGTGGTGGTCACGACCGACGTGACGTTCACCGCTACGTGGCGCAGCGCCTCCAGCCAATGCAGATTGGTGGTCCACCAATACCAGGTGCCGAGCACCAGCCAGGTCACCACCAGCAAACCGAGCATGCCCTGCACCTGCTGGTCCTTGATCAGCGCCCGGCGGTTGCCGCGCATCGTGGCCACATACAGGGTGAACGGCAGGCTGCCGAGAATCATCACTACTACCGCCACCCAGTGCACGGCTGGTTGTTTCCAGTGAGCCAGGGATTCATCGGAGGTGGAGAAACCGCCGGTGGAAATCGCCGACATCGCATGGTTGATCGCATCGAACAGGCCCATGCCCGCCCACCAGAACGCCAGGCTGCCGAGGATGGTGATGCCCACGTACGCCGCCACGATCAGGCGCGCCACCATGTGCGAGCGGGGCATGACCTTTTCCGAGCGGTCGGAGGACTCGGTCTGGAACAGGCGCATGCCACCGATGCGCAGCAGCGGCAGGATCGCCACCGCCATGCCGATAAAGCCGATGCCGCCGAGCCAGTGCAGCAGCGAGCGCCAGATGAGGATGCCCGGGGACATGGTGTCCAGGCCGCTGAGCACCGTGGAGCCGGTGGCGGTGATGCCGGACATGCTTTCGAAGAACGAGTCGGTGTAGCTGATGTGCTGGGTCAGCAGGAACGGCAGTGCGGCGAAGATGCACACTACTAGCCAGCTGGAGACGGTCAGCAGGTACATGTCCCGCGGGCGCAGGTGCACGTGTTCCGGGCGGCCGGGGATCACCAGCGCCAGGCCGGCAATGAAGGTGATCATGCTGGCCCAGAGGAACGATGGCAGGTCGCTGGTGCGTTCGAAAAACACCAGGGTCGCCATGGGGATGACCATGGCGATCGCCAGGGTGATCAGGAAGATGCCGATAATGAAACCGATTATCCGTAAGGTCGGCAACGCCATGAGGTCCGCTCGGTGTGACAGGAAAGGCGCCATTCTACCTGCGGTGCAGGGCAAGTAAACCGGGGGCTGGAAGGCGACGCCGGGCAAATGTGGGAGCGGGCTTGCTCGCGAAGGCGGTGTTCCAGTCAACGGATGCATTGGCTGACCCACCGCTTTCGCGAGCAAGCCCGCTCCCACAGGGGTTTTTCGGTGGTTAATGGACCTTGAAGGGCAGGCACAAAAAAGGCGACCCGAAGGTCGCCTCATTCAGCGCTGCACGGATCAGAAATCGTGATCAGCGTTATCCGGGTTCAAGTCACTGATGCCCAGCTTGCCAGCGGCCTGTTCGATCGAACCGGTCTGCTTGACCAAGGCTGCGATCGCATCACGCACGATCTGGTTGCCTTTATCGTTACCGGCAGCGATCAACTGGTCGTAATGCTCGCCGTTGTTGGCGTGGTCGACCATCACCTGGATCTTCGCTTCGGTCGACGCCAGGTCGGCTTTCAGCGTTGCGTCGGCAGTTGGGTCAGCCTTGGCCACCAGGGACGACAGGCTGGCGCCGGTCATCTTGGTACCGTCGGTGCGGGTGTACTCACCCAGGTAAACGTTACGAATACCCTTGGCGTCATAGAAGTGCGAGTTGTGGGTGTTGTCGCTGAAGCAATCCTGTTCGTCTTCCGGCGAGTTGGCTTCCAGGGAAACCTTCATGCGCTCACCGGCCAGTTCGCCCAGGGACAGGCTACCCATGCCGAACAGCATTTTGCGCAGGCCATCGGTCGGCGCCTCGGCTTCCAGGGTGGCGCGGTAGTTGTCTTCGACGTTGGGTTTCCAGTTGCCGACCATTTCTTCCAGGTCGCTGACCAACAGTTGAGTCACGGCGCGCAGGTAGGTGCGGCGACGCTCGTTGTGGCCGCCAGTAGCACCATCACCGGTCATGTAGTCCGATGCTGGACGGTTGCCGGCGCCCGGGCCGGTGCCGTTCAGGTCCTGGCCCCAGAGCAGGAATTCAATCGCGTGGTAACCGGTGGCCACGTTGGCCTCGGAACCGCCCAGCTCGTTCAGGCTGGCGAGTTTTTCCGGGGTGATGTCTTTCACATCGACCTTGTCTTCGCCGACCTGGATTTCGTTGTTGGCGATGATGTTGGCCGTTGCGCCAGGGTTGCCCAGGGCGTGTTCGTAGGTCTTGTCGACGTAATCGATCAGGCCTTCGTCCAGGGGCCAGGCGTTCACTTGGCCTTCCCAGTCGTCAATGATGGTGTTGCCGAAGCGGAACACTTCACTCTGCAGGTACGGCACGCGAGCGGCGATCCAGGCGGTACGGGCCGCTTTCAGGGTGTCGTCGTTCGGGTTGGCAAGGAAGGTGTCGATCGAGGTTTGCAGGGTTTTCGCGGTGGACTCGGCATCGCTGTATACGGCGAAGACCATGTCAGCGTAATGCGCGACCACGGCCTTGGCAGCGGCCTCGTCGACCTGGCCTGCCGGTGCAGCCGCGGGGGCTGGAGTGCTGGCGGCGGCCGGGGCTTGAGGCGCGGCGGCCTTGTCTTTGCCTTCACCGCAACCGGCAAGAGAAATGGCAATGGCGAGAAGGCTGGCGGTGGCCAGGGGCATACGAATCATGGCGAACATCCTGCTTCGGTTGAGGGTGGGTCACGCGGGGGGACGCGCAAAACTGCGACATAATGCGAAAGATTTGCATTTTGTGTAAAGGGATATAAGCAGGAAATATTTTGTATCGGTGTGCCGGCCGCCGGCGCGGGTGCTCGCGGTGGCCAGCATTGTTTCAGAGAATGGCGGCGTTATTGCGTTGGGCCTGTTTCAAGTAGGCCACCAACTCCCGTGCCGGCAGCGGTTTGCTGTAGTAGTAACCCTGACCTTCGTGGCAACCCTCGGAGATGATGTACGCCTCCTGTTCGGCGGTCTCCACACCTTCGGCGATCACCTGCATGCCGAGGCTTTTGCCGAGCTGGATGATCGCCCGCACGATGGTCGCGTCGTCGTCGTCATCCAGCAGGTCCTGGACGAAGCTCTTGTCGATCTTGATCTTGTCCAGCGGCAGGCTTTTCAGATAGCTCAGGGACGAATAGCCAGTGCCGAAGTCATCAATCGCAATCAGCGCCCCGGAGCGGCGCAGGCTCAGCAGGTGCTGGGCGGCGGTGCTGATGTCTTCCATCAGGCCGGTCTCGGTGACTTCCAGCTCCAGGCTGCGGGGCGGCAGGCGGTAGATTTGCAGCAGGTTGTTGACCACCCGTGGCAACTCGGCGTGGTGCAACTGTACGGTCGACAGGTTGACCGCCATGCGCAGTTCGGTGAAGCCCAGGTCGTGCCACTCCCGAAGTTGCCGGCAGGCCTGGTCCAGCACCCATTCGCCGATGGCAATGATGGTGCCGTTCTGTTCCGCCAGGGGGATAAAAAGGTCGGGCGGCACCAGACCGTGTTCCGGGTGCTGCCAGCGAATCAAGGCTTCGACACCTACCACGCGATGGTCGAGATAGCTGATCTGTGGCTGGTACACCAAGTGGAACTGCTCGCGGCTCAGGGCGTCGCGCAAATCCTTTTCCAGCTCGCGGCGGCGGCGCATTTCGCTGTCGACGCTGGCGATGTAGAACTGGTACCGGTTGCGAGAACGGCTCTTGGCCAGGGTCATGGTCTGTTCGGCTTTTTGCAGCAGCTTCTCGGTACTGTCACCGTCTTCCGGGAACAGGGTGATGCCGATGGTGGCGCGCAGGCGGATCTGCTCGTGCCCATCGTCGAGGGCGAATTCCGCCTCCAAGTCATCAAGAATGCTTTGTGCCAGCTCGGCGGCTTCGTAGGGTTGCTCGATATCGGCCTGCACCAGGGCGAATTGGTCGCCACCCAGGCGGGCGAGGGCGCCGAGGCGGCCGCTGTGGGCCCGCAGACGGTCGGCCAGAGCCAGCAGCAATTGGTCGCCGGCCTGGTAGGTGAACTGCTCGTTGACGCTTTTGAAGTCATCCAGCCCCACGCACAGCACTGCGACGCTACGTTGGCGTCGGCCGGCGTCGATCAGGATCTTGTCCAACTGCTCCTGCAGCTTCTGGCGGTTCGGCAGGCCAGTGAGAAAGTCGTACTGAGCCATGCGCAGCAGGCTGTTTTCCGCCTCATGGCGCAAGTGCGTGTTGCGCTCGATGGATTCGAGCAACTGGTTGGCGGTGTTGATCCAAAGACCCAGTTCGTTTTTCTCGTGGCCCCTGAGCTGCGGGATCTTGTGCTCGCTGGGGCGGTCGGGGTTGATCGAACTCAGGTGCTCGATGATGCGCGACAGCGGCTTGGTCAACAGCCAGTGATAGACCAGGTACAACACCAGGCCCATGGCCAGGGCCCGCAGTACGCCGGAGATGAAAATGATCACCGAGCTGACGAGAAACCCTTTGCCATAGGTGGCGGTGTCGAGGGTGATGCTCAGGTCGCCGTAGTACTCGCTATAAGGCCCGCGCCCCACCAGCGGCGTGGTGAAGGTGCGTTCCTGGCCCAGGATCAGGTCAGTCAGCCAGCGGGTCGGGGATTGCTGCAGGTCGCGGGTTTTTTCCGCGAGCATGGTTTCGTTGGGGTGGCCGATGGAGGCCATGCGCACGGCATCGTCCTGGAACAGACCTTCGATGACCTGCATGCCCATCTCCCGGTCCAGGCTGTAGACGGCCTGGGTGGACGGGTCGCGAAACATGTCGAGGATACGCTGGGCATCGCCAGCCACGGCCTGACGCGTCTTGTAGGCGTCAAAGACGATCTGCGCCGCGCTAAGTACCACGCCCACCGCCAATGCCGAAAGCAGCACCACCCGTAGCAACTTCACCGACAAGCTGTTTTTGAGTTCCAGCTTCAAAGGGGTATTCCTTGTTCCATGCGGGTAGCCTCAATATGCCATGAGTATTGGCAATCCCGTGAGGGCAGTCAAAGGAACATTGGGCCCGCAGAGCCTGAATATTAACAAGTGAAGGTCGGGAAGGAGGAGGGCGGACCCAGTCCGCCGTCCTCTGGTACTGCGCGGGGAGCGTAGGCGAATGCCTTTTTTATAGCTCGCGAGAGGTTGCCGAGGGTTTTGTTAGCCGAAAGTAATCTGCGCGGAGGATTTCTGGTGGGCATCTTCGCCGATTTTGCCCGGCTCCTCACCAGCTCCCTGACTTTTTGAATCCATGAGCTTGCTCAGCAGGTCCATGCCTTTTTCTGCCAGCGGCATGGCTGTTGAAGCGGCTGACATTCCCATCGATAAAGGATCCATTGCGGACTCTCCTAACTGAAATGAGAGAGTTATTTCTCTCACTTGTTGGGTGGCCAGTTCATCGCCTTGAGTTCCACGCGTCCTGCATTACGCTTTTGTAACCCCCACAAAAAAGCCCGGCAATCGCCGGGCTCTTTCTACTGCAAGTAGTACTTAAGCAGTGAAGGTTTTGCCTTCGAACTGCTCAGCCACGAACTTCCAGTTGACCAGGTTCCAGAACGCTTCCACATACTTTGGACGCACGTTGCGGTAGTCGATGTAGTAAGCGTGTTCCCAGACGTCGCAGGTCAGCAGCGGGGTGTCGCCGCTGGTCAGCGGGTTGCCGGCGCCGATGGTGCTGGCCAGGGCCAGGGAACCGTCAGCCTTTTTCACCAGCCAGCCCCAACCGGAACCGAAGGTGCCGACGGAAGTCTTGGTGAATTCTTCTTTGAACTTGTCGAACGAACCGAAGGCTGCGTTGATCGCCTCAGCCAGTGCGCCGGTAGGTTGGCCGCCGGCGTTTGGCGCCAGGCAGTTCCAGTAGAAGGTGTGGTTCCAGACCTGAGCGGCGTTGTTGAAGATGCCGCCCGAAGAAGACTTGACGATTTCTTCCAGGGTCTTGCCTTCGAACTCGGTGCCAGGCACCAGGTTGTTCAGGTTCACGACATAGGTGTTGTGGTGCTTGTCGTGGTGATACTCCAAGGTTTCCTTGGAAATGTGCGGCTGCAGGGCATCGTGTGCGTAGGGCAGCGGCGGCAATTCGAAAGCCATGATGATTCTCCTAATCAGGTCAGTTGCGGTGAGCGCAAGGCCGATCACGGGCGGCCAAACAAGCGCCGGGGAGTTTGTACTCTTTGCGGCGCAGGGGCTGGATCATAGCACCGGGGGTGCGGCAAAACCACGCAACAACTGTGTGGGATAGAGGTTCCAGAGGGTTTTGGCTTCTGTTGAAAAAAGTTTATGCGGCGCTGATTAATTGATAAGCCACGCTGAACATCATGGCGGCCACCAACAGGTCCAGAATTCGCCAGGTGGCAGGGCGCGCCAGCCACGGTGCCAGCCACGCGGCGCCCAGGGCCAGGGTCATGAACCACAGGAATGAAGCGCTGGCGGCACCGGCCACATACGCGCCCGGTTCGGTCTGCTGGGCGCCGAGGGAGCCGATCAACAGAACGGTGTCCAGATACACGTGGGGATTGAGCAAGGTCACCGCGAGGGCGCTGAGCATCACCGCCTTCAGGGAGCGCACCTTGAGGTTCTCGCCCTGGCCCAGGCTTTGCTTCGAGCAGGCCCGGCGCAGGGCAAGGGTGCCGTACCACAACAGGAACGCCGCGCCGCCCCAACGGGCAACCGCCAGCAATATCGGGTTATGCGCCAGCACGGTCGCCAGGCCGAACACGCCGGCGGCCACCAGGATCGCATCGCACACCACGCACAAGGCCGCCACGGGCAGGTGATGTTCGCGCCGCAGGCTCTGCGCCAGGACAAAGGCGTTCTGGGTGCCGATCGCCATGATCAAACCAAAGGCCACCAACAGGCCGTTCGTATAGCTCTGCCACATAGGATTTACTCCGCGCCCGCCGCCAATTGCTGCAACACCTTCATCACGCGCTCAGCATCGGCGCGGCCAACAAACAAGTGATCGTGGTAGTAGCCGGCAATCACGTTGCAACTGATCCCGGCTTTGCCCAAGGCGGTGGCGAACGCCGCGGTCAGGCCGACGGCTTCCAGGGCCGAATGCACATTCAGGGTGATCCACGCCGCTACGTATTCGAAGGCCAGTCCGGCGCGTTCGGCCTGCTGGCGCTCGACGATCAGCGTCAGGCCTTCTTGCTCGCGGAAGCTGCCGATTACTTCGCAACCTTCGGGGATGCGGCTGTCGGCCAGGGTGCAGAACACGTAGTCGCCGTCGTTGAGCTGTGGGCTCATGCTGCGCAGCAGGGTTGCCAGGGCGGTTTCGCCAGCCATGTGGAAGGTCCTTGAATAAGAAGAAGCGATGCTGGCTATTCTCCCGTCCAAGGCTGTATAAGAAAAACCAATATTGCTGATCGCTCATTAGGAAAACTGATGTTCGACTATAAATTGCTTTCCGCCCTGGCAGCGGTGGTGGAGCAGGCCGGTTTCGAACGGGGCGCCCAGGTGTTGGGAATCTCGCAATCGGCGATTTCCCAACGCATCAAGCTGCTGGAAGCGCGTATCGGCCAGCCCGTACTGGTGCGCGCCACGCCGCCGACGCCCACCGAGATTGGCCGCCGTTTGCTCAACCACGTGCAACAGGTGCGGCTGTTGGAGCGCGACCTGCAAAGCCAGGTGCCTGCGCTGGATGAAGAGGGCATGCCGGAGCGTCTGCGCATCGCCTTGAATGCCGACAGCCTCGCCACTTGGTGGGCCGAGGCCGTGAGTGACTTCTGCGCCGAGCAACACCTGCTGCTGGATTTAGTCGTAGAAGACCAGACCGTCGGCCTCAAACGCATGCGTGCCGGCGAAGTGGCGGCGTGTATCTGCGCCAGCGAACGCCCGGTGGCCGGTGCCCGCAGCCTGTTGCTCGGTGCCATGCGTTATCGGGCGCTGGCCAGCCCGGCGTTTGTCGCGCGGCACTTTCCCGATGGCGTACGCGCCGATCAACTGGCCCGCACCCCGGCGCTGGTGTTCGGCCCGGATGATTTTCTGCAGCATCGCTATCTGGCTTCCCTGGGTGTCGACGGTGGTTTCGAATACCATTTATGCCCGTCGTCCGAAGGTTTTATCCGTCTGACGGAAGCCGGATTGGGCTGGGGCCTGGTGCCCGAATTGCAGGTGCGCGACCAACTGGAAAGGGGCGTGCTGGTGGAGTTATTGCCAGATAAGCCGATCGATGTGCCGCTGTACTGGCATCATTGGCGCAGTGGTGGACAATTGCTGGGGTTGCTGACGGATCATCTGGCACACACAACGGGGCAATGGTTGGTGCCGTTGGCGTGATGGCCAGCGTCAAGGCAACAGCGATGAAAAACGAAAGAATGCGGAGTAAGTCATGAAAATTCTGGTCACCGGCGCAAGCGGCTTCATTGGCGGGCGTTTTGCGCGTTTCGCCCTGGAGCAGGGCCTGGACGTGCGGGTCAACGGGCGGCGGGCCGAAGGTGTGGAACACCTGGTACGGCGCGGCGCCGAGTTTATCCAGGGTGATTTGAATGATCCGGACCTGGTGCGCGAGCTGTGCCGCGACGTCGAGGCCGTGGTGCATTGCGCCGGGGCAGTGGGGCTGTGGGGGCGCTATCAGGATTTCCATCAGGGCAATGTGCTGGTCACCGAAAACGTGGTGGAGGCCTGCCTCAAGCAGCGGGTCGGGCGCCTGGTGCACCTGTCGTCGCCGTCGATCTACTTCGACGGGCGCGACCACTTGGGGTTGACCGAAGAACAAGTGCCCAAGCGCTTCAAGCATCCCTATGCGGCCACCAAATACCTGGCGGAACAAAAGGTGTTTGGCGCCCAGGAGTTCGGCCTCGAAGTGCTGGCCCTGCGCCCGCGTTTTGTCACCGGTGCCGGTGACATGAGTATCTTCCCGCGCCTGTTGAAGATGCAGCGCAAGAACCGCCTGGCGATTGTCGGTGACGGCCTGAACAAGGTGGATTTCACCAGCGTGCACAACCTCAATGAAGCCCTGCTCAGCGGGCTGCTGGCAACGGGTTCGGCGTTGGGCAAGGCCTACAATATCAGCAACGGGACGCCGGTTCCGGTGTGGGATGTGGTGAACTACGTGATGCGTCAAATGGACCTGCCCCAGGTCACCCGTTACCGCTCCTACGGCGTGTCCTACAGCGTTGCGGCGCTTAACGAGGCCTTCTGTGCGATGTGGCCGGGGCGGCCGGAACCGTCTTTGTCACGGCTGGGCATGCAGGTCATGAACAAAGATTTCACCCTCGACATCACCCGCGCACGGCATTATCTCGACTACCAGCCCAAGGTCAGCCTGTGGGCGGCCCTCGACGAGTTCTGCAGTTGGTGGAAGGCCCAGGACGCAGCACTTAAATAACCGGCAACACACCGGGAACCGAATTTGCGACCCAGGGTCGATCAGTGCGGCGGGTCGGGGGTTTATACTCCGGCGCTTGGCTATTCATATGCCACCTCAAAGGTTTGAAGGTTGATTCATGCGTAACGATGCTAACGACGACTTTGACAACGTTCCCAGCCTGCGGGCTGACACCTCGGACGACGATGATTTCGAGCCTACGCCGGCCACGTCCGTGCGTTCCCGGCCAACGCCTGTGGTCAAGGTCAAAAGCGCCAGTACCGGGCCGTTGTGGGCATTAGTCGGCGCGCTGCTGTTTGCCTTTGCCGGCCTTGCCTGGTGGAGCTTCCAGCAGATCTCCCTGATGGGCCAGCAATTGGTGGCCACCCAGGAAAGCTTCGCGCGTATCAGCGAGGAAGCGGCCGGGCGCCTTCAGGACATTTCCGGCAAGGTGGTGGCCAGCGAGGCCAGCGTGAACAACGGCAGTGAAGCCCTGAAACTGCAGATCAAGCAGCTGGAAACCCAACTGCTGGAGCAGGGCAAGCAGCAGTTGGGCGTGGCCGGCCAGGCCACTGACCTGGACAAGCGCCTGGAGCAAATGACTGCCAGCACCACCCAGCTGTCCAGTGCCAATGCGCAACTGCAAGGCCAGGTACAGGCCTTGACGGAGGCGGTGGCAACCCTCAAGTCCCGGGACAACGAGTTCAAGGAGCTGTCCGCCGACGTCGCGGCCCTGAAAAAGCAGGGCAACCCCACGGCCGCCATCGCCCGTCTGGAGCAGGACCTTGTGGTCCTCAAGAGCGAACTGGACAGCCGCGCAGCAGCCTCCGACGGCCCGTCCACCAAGGAGTTCGACGTGTTCCGCATCCAGACCACACGCAACGTCACTGCCTTGCAAAGCCAGGTGCAGAACCTGCAGCAACAGATCAACCAGCCGGCACGGATCACCCCTCTCGGGCAGCAATGATCTTGGGGCCCTGTAGGCTTCATACACATAGCTCCTACAGGGCCTAGCACAATCAATGTCACCATCCGGTGACATTTCCTACCTCCTTCGTTACTTGCCCTCGTCTCGCCCTTGTTTAGACTCCCGTCATCCCGCACATAATAAAAAGGGCTAATCATGACCACGCAACCACTGCCTGCCAGTAGTTGGCTGAACGCTCCTGCCCACCACGCCTGGCTTGCCGCTGAAGGCCAGCGCCTACTGTCATTCGCCAAGGCTTCCAAGCTGCCTGAAGGCTTCGGCAACCTCGACGATCACGGCGTTTTGCCGCCCGATGCCGTCGCTGAAACCATGAACACCGCCCGCATGACCCACAGCTTCGCCATGGCCCATAGCCTGGGCCTGCCAGGTTATGCCGACCTGGTGGAACACGGGGTTGCGGCCCTCAGCGGCCCGCTGCGCGATGCCCGGCACGGCGGCTGGTTTGCCACGCCCAATGCCCGCGATGGCAACACCGGCAAGGCCGCCTACCTGCACGCCTTTGTGGCCCTGGCTGCCAGCTCCGCAGTAGTGGCCGGCGCGCCCGGCGCACAAACCTTGCTCAACGACGCGACCCACATCATCGACCAGTATTTCTGGAGCGAAGAGGAGGGCGCGATGCTCGAGTCCTTTGCCCAGGACTGGAGCGGTGTAGAAGCCTACCGCGGCGCCAACAGCAACATGCACGCCACCGAAGCCTTCCTGGCCCTGGCCGATGTCACCGGTGAAACCCGTTGGCTGGACCGCGCGCTACGCATCGTCGAACGGATTATTCATACCCATGCGGCGGAAAACCGGGACATGGTGATCGAGCATTTCGACAGCCACTGGCAACCCTTGCGCGGTTACAACGAAGACAACCCGGCCGATGGTTTTCGCCCCTACGGCATCACCCCCGGCCACGGCTTTGAATGGGCGCGGCTGGTGCTGCACCTTGAGGCCGCACGCCTGGATGCCGGGCTCGTCACGCCTGAGTGGTTGTTGACCGACGTCAAAGGCCTGTTCGCCAGTGCCTGCGAATATGCCTGGGCCGTCGACGGCGCCCCCGGCATTGTCTACACCCTCGACTGGAGCCAGCGCCCCGTGGTGCGCGAGCGCCTGCACTGGACCCATTGCGAAGCCAGCGCCGCTGCCCAGGCGCTGCTCAAGCGCACGGGTGAGCTGCATTACGAAATCTGGTACCGGCGCTTCTGGGAGTTCTGTGAAAGCCATTTCATTGACCGCACCCATGGCAGCTGGCACCACGAACTGAGCCCGAAAAACCAGCCCGGCAGCAAGATCTGGGGCGGTAAACCGGACCTGTATCACGCCTGGCAGTCTGTCTTGCTGCCGGGTCTACCCTTGGCACCGAGCATGGCCAGTGCCGTGGCCGCCGGGCGTTATGTCACCAAGTGGTGACATTTTGGCGTCCCTTTGTTACCTGCACCTAAAAATCCCTGTTTAAACTCGTTTGCAGCGCAAGCACCGACTTGCATGCATAACAACAAGAAAAAAGGTACTCAGATGAAAGCGATCAGTCGCCTCGCCGTTGCTATTTCCGTTGCCTCGTTGTTTCCCCTCAGTGCTTTTGCCGCCGACTCGAAAGGGACGGTTGAAGTTGTGCATTGGTGGACCTCGGGTGGCGAGAAAGCGGCAGTAGATGTCCTGAAGGCTCAAGTTGAAAAAGACGGTTTCACCTGGAAAGACGGTGCCGTTGCCGGCGGTGGTGGTTCGACTGCCATGACCGTACTGAAAAGCCGCGCCGTTGCTGGCAACCCGCCAGGCATGGCCCAGATCAAAGGCCCCGACATCCAGGAATGGGCGTCCACCGGGCTGCTCGACACCGACGTCCTGAAGGCTCCTGCCAAAGAAGAGAAGTGGGACAGCCTGCTGGACAAGAAAGTCTCCGATACCGTGAAGTACGAAGGTGACTACGTCGCCGTGCCGGTGAACATCCACCGTGTCAACTGGCTGTGGATCAACCCGGAAGTCTTCAAGAAAGCCGGTATCACCAAGAACCCGACCACCCTCGAAGAATTCTACGCAGCGGGCGACAAGCTCAAGGCCGCGGGCTTCATTCCGCTCGCCCACGGTGGCCAGCCTTGGCAGGACAGCACCGTTTTCGAAGCGGTCGTGCTCTCGGTCATGGGGGCTGACGGTTACAAGAAAGCCCTGGTCGACCTGGACGAAAAAGCCCTGACCGGCCCTGAAATGATCAAGTCCCTGACCGAGCTGAAGAAAGTCGCGACCTACATGGACGCCGACGGCAAAGGCCAGGACTGGAACCTGGAAGCCGCCAAAGTCATCAACGGCAAGGCCGGCATGCAGATCATGGGTGACTGGGCCAAGAGTGAATGGACCGCCGCCAAGAAAGTCGCCGGCAAAGACTACGAGTGCGTAGCCTTCCCGGGCACCGACAAGGCGTTCACCTACAACATCGACTCCCTGGCGGTGTTCAAGCAGAAAGACAAAGGCACTGCTGCTGGCCAGCAGGACATCGCCAAAGTCGTGTTGAGCGAAAACTTCCAGAAAGTCTTCAGCATCAACAAGGGCTCGATCCCGGTTCGTATCGACATGTTGAAAGACATGGGCAAATACGGCTTCGACTCCTGCGCCCAGACCGCTGCCAAGGACTTCCTGGCAGACGCCCAGACTGGCGGCCTGCAACCGAGCATGGCGCACAACATGGCGACCACGCTGGCCGTACAAGGCGCGTTCTTTGACGTCGTCACCAACTACATCAACAACCCGTCCGCTGATCCGGCAACCACCGCGAAGCAACTGTACAGCGCGGTCAAGTCGGCCAAGTAACGGTTAGTACTGAATGGTCTTGTGGGGGGACCCCTAACCCCCACAAGGCATGTTCCTGTAGTCCTTTTTCCCTGTACTGGATTTTCCCATGAGTTCTGTTGCTGTGTTCAGCAAAGCCTCGCCGTTCGATGCACTGCAGCGCTGGCTACCCAAACTGGTGTTGGCGCCGAGCATGTTCATCGTTCTGGTGGGCTTCTATGGCTACATCCTGTGGACGTTCGTTCTGTCGTTCACTAACTCGACGTTCCTGCCGACCTACAAGTTCGTAGGCCTGGCTCAATATGCGCGCTTGTTCGACAACGACCGTTGGTGGGTGGCGAGCAAGAACCTTGCGGTGTTCGGTGGCATGTTCATCGGCATCACCTTGGTAATCGGCGTTACCCTGGCGATTTTTCTCGACCAGAAAATCCGTCGTGAAGGCTTCATTCGCACCATTTACCTGTACCCGATGGCGCTCTCTATGATCGTTACTGGTACTGCCTGGAAATGGCTGCTCAACCCGGGCATGGGCCTGGACAAATTGCTGCGAGACTGGGGCTGGGAAGGCTTTCGCCTGGACTGGCTGATCGACCCGGACCGTGTGGTGTACTGCCTGGTGATCGCCGCTGTATGGCAAGCCTCGGGCTTCATCATGGCGATGTTCCTCGCCGGCCTGCGCGGTGTTGATCAATCGATCATCCGCGCCGCGCAGATCGACGGCGCGAGCATGCCGCGCATTTACTGGAAAGTGGTGCTGCCAAGCCTGCGTCCGGTGTTCTTCAGTGCGGTGATGATCCTGGCGCACATCGCGATCAAGAGTTTCGACCTGGTGGCGGCAATGACCGCGGGTGGTCCGGGTTATTCCTCCGACCTGCCGGCGATGTTCATGTACTCCTTCACCTTCAGCCGCGGCCAGATGGGCATGGGTTCGGCCAGTGCGATTCTGATGCTCGGTGCGATTCTCGCAATCATCGTGCCTTACCTGTACTCCGAGCTAAGGACCAAGCGTAATGACTAGTCTCGCCGGCAAACCTGCCATCAGCCTGAGCCGCGTCGCGATCTACGCGGTGCTGATCCTCGCTGTCCTGCTGTACCTGGTGCCGTTGGTGGTCATGTTGCTGACCAGCTTCAAGACCCCGGAAGACATCAGCACCGGCAACCTGCTGAGCTGGCCCACCGTGGTCACCGGCATTGGCTGGGTGAAAGCCTGGGCCACGGTTGACGGTTACTTCTGGAACTCGATCAAGATCACCGTTCCGGCGGTACTGATCTCTACCGGCATCGGCGCGTTGAACGGCTACGTGCTGTCGATGTGGCGGTTCCGCGGTTCGCAGTTGTTCTTCGGCCTGTTGCTGTTCGGCTGCTTCCTGCCGTTCCAGACGGTGCTGCTGCCAGCCTCGTTCACCCTCGGCAAGATGGGCCTGGCCAGTACCACCACGGGCCTGGTGTTCGTGCACATCGTCTACGGCCTGGCCTTTACGACACTGTTCTTCCGTAACTACTACGTCAGCATTCCCGATGCACTGGTGAAGGCGGCACGCCTGGATGGCGCGGGGTTCTTCACGATCTTCCGGCTGATCATCCTGCCGATGTCGACACCGATCATCATGGTGTGCCTGATCTGGCAGTTCACGCAGATCTGGAACGACTTCCTGTTCGGCGTGGTGTTCTCCAGCGGTGATTCGCAGCCCATCACGGTGGCGCTGAACAACCTGGTCAACACCAGCACCGGGGTCAAGGAATATAACGTTGATATGGCGGCGGCGATGATCGCCGGGCTGCCGACCCTGCTGGTCTATGTGGTCGCAGGCAAGTATTTCGTGCGCGGCCTGACGGCCGGCGCGGTCAAGGGGTAATCATGGCAACGCTTGAACTTCGTAACGTAAACAAGACCTACGGTACCGGCTTGCCGGACACCCTGAAGAACATCGAACTGTCGATCAAGGAAGGTGAGTTCCTGATCCTGGTCGGGCCTTCGGGTTGCGGTAAATCGACCTTGATGAACTGCATTGCCGGCCTGGAAAACATCACCGGTGGCGCGATCATGATCGGCGACCAGGACGTCAGCGGCATGAGCCCCAAGGATCGCGACATCGCCATGGTGTTCCAGTCCTACGCGCTGTACCCGACCATGAGCGTGCGCGAGAACATCGAGTTCGGCCTGAAAATCCGCAAGATGCCCCAGGCGGCGATCGACGAAGAAGTGGCGCGAGTGGCCAAGCTGCTGCAGATCGAGCACCTGCTCAAACGCAAGCCGGGTCAGCTCTCCGGCGGCCAGCAACAGCGTGTGGCCATGGGCCGTGCATTGGCGCGTCGACCGAAGATCTACCTGTTCGACGAACCACTGTCCAACCTCGACGCCAAGCTGCGGGTCGAGATGCGTACCGAAATGAAGCTGATGCACCAGCGTCTGAAAACCACCACCGTCTACGTCACCCACGATCAGATCGAAGCGATGACCCTGGGCGACAAAGTGGCGGTGATGAAGGACGGCATCATCCAGCAGTTCGGCACGCCGAAAGAAATCTATAACGACCCGGCCAACCTGTTTGTGGCAAGCTTTATCGGTTCACCACCGATGAACTTCATTCCACTGCGCCTGCAACGCAAGGACGGCCGCCTGGTGGCGCTGCTGGACAGCGGCCAGGCACGCTGTGAATTGCCGTTGAACATGAACGATGCGGGCCTGGAAGACCGCGAAGTGATCCTGGGCCTGCGCCCGGAGCAGATCGTGCTGGCCGCCGCCGAAGCCACTGGCGCGCCGACCATTCGCGCCGAGGTGCAAGTCACCGAGCCGACTGGTCCGGACACCCTGGTGTTCGTGCAAATCAATGACACCAAGGTCTGCTGCCGCCTGGCGCCCGATGTGGCACCGCAAGTGGGCGAGACCCTGACCTTGCAGTTCGACCCGGCCAAGGTGTTGCTGTTCGACGCCAAGACCGGCGAGCGCCTGGGCACTGCCACTTCGTTGCCGGCACAGGACCGTGCGGACAACGTTGCTCAATTCAAGGGACGCTGAAGTTTCAAATGATGTGTAGGGGCTTTTGTGAGAGTCCTGCTCTCACAAAGAAGTAAACCGCGTTAGATAAAAACAGTTAATAACAATAAAGACGAGGATGTAGGGATGAAAAAGCACCACAACAACACCCGGCTGATCTGCCAACTGTCAGCAGCAGCCGCCCTGGTACTGTCCGCCAATGCGATGGCGGACGACGCGTTCAGCGCCGATTCCAAGTGGATGACCGGCGATTGGGGCGGCGAGCGTACCAAACTGATCGAGCAAGGTATCGACATCAAGGCGGATTACGTCGGTGAAGTCGGTGGCAACCTCAGCGGTGGCTACAACAACGACAAAACTGCCCGTTACGCCGACCAGTTCGGTCTGGGCGTGGCATTGGACCTGCAAAAGCTGTGGGGCTGGGATAACACCCAGGCCAAGATCCAGCTGACCAATCGTAATGGCGCAAACATCTCCAACGACCGTATTGGTGACCCGCGTGCCGGCACCTTGAGTTCGTCTCAAGAAGTCGACGGCCGAGGCCACATGGTGCGTCTGACCCAGTTCTGGATTCAGCACCAGATGTTCGACAACAAGCTGGACGTGAAACTCGGTTACTTCGGTGAAGGCGAAGACTTCAACACCTTCCCGTGCGACTTCCAGAACCTGTCGTTCTGTGGCTCGCAGGTCGGTAACTATGTAAACACCTGGTACAACTGGCCAGTCAGCCAGGCGGCTATCCGCGTGAAGTACAACATCACGCCTGAGCTGTATGCGCAAATCGGTGCGTACAACCAGAACCCGTCGCAACTGGAGCACGGCAACGGCTTCAAACTCAGCGGCAGTGGCACCAAGGGCACCGTATTGCCGGTTGAATTGGTCTGGTCGCCGAAGGTCAATGGCCTGCCGGGCGAATACCGTGTGGGTTACTACAAGAGCACCGCCGACGCTACCGACGTACGTGAAGACGTCAACGGTAACGATGCTGGCACCACGGGCGCAGCCTTCCGCGTTCGCAGCAGCAAAAGCGGTTACTGGGGCGTTCTGCAACAGCAACTCACCACCCACAATGGCGATGCTTCCCGCGGCTTGAACATCGCGGCCAACGTCACCTTCCACGACAAAGACACCAACCTGGTCGACAACTACCAGTCGCTGATGCTTGTGTATAAAGGTCCATTCGACGCACGTACAAAAGATGACGTGGGTATCGGTGTATCCCGTATCCATGCCAACAGTGACGTGAAGAAAAACGCTGAGTTGCTCAACGCAGCGGGCGGTTTCACGGATTACGACCAGTCGGGTTACGCGCCGCTGCGTAACACTGAGTACAACGTCGAACTCAACTACGGCTTCCACGTCACCAACTGGCTGACCGTGCGTCCTAACCTGCAATACATCGCCAACCCAGGTGGTGTTAAGCAAGTCGACAACGCGGTAGTAGCGGGCCTGAAAATTCAGTCTACGTTCTAACGCTGTTGCGATAAGCTCCTTCTCTCTGTGCGCATTTTGCGGATAGCCATGGCTATCCGCTTTTTTTTGGGCAGCATTGTGAAGATATTCAGGACCGTGGCACATGCATGAGCATCCGCTGCAACGCTTTTTCATATCCCTGCGCGAGCGGCCGGTATTCGCCTGGGAGCGCTTCCAGATGCGCGATGTGCTGGTGATCGATCACCCGCTCTGCCAGGCGGTGCTCAGTCGCCAGGGCGCGCAATTGCTGCATTTTCAGCCCACGGGTCAGAAACCCTGGCTGTGGTGCGCGGCCAAGTGGCCGCAGGTCGGCGCCATTCGTGGCGGCGTGCCGGTGTGTTGGCCGTGGTATGGCCGCCATCCCAGCGAAAACGCCTGGCCGTCCCATGGCTGGGCACGGCTGATCGACTGGAAACTGCTGGACAGCAGCACCGACGACGACGGCGTGCGTTTGCACTGGCAATTGCAGCTATGCGATTGGCAAGTGGACCTGCACGCGCACCTGGGGGAAACCCTGGAATTGCGCCTGGCCACCGAGCACCAGGATGAACTGCCGTGCCAACTGAGCCATGCGTTGCACGCCTATTGGCGGATTGGCAACGTGGGTGAGGTAGCGCTGTCTGGGCTTGATGGAGCGCAGGGCTACGACCAGCTCAATCGCCAGGCGTGCCAGCAGGAAGGTGAGTTGCGGGTGGATGGCGGCTGTCAGCGGGTGTTCCAGCACGAGGGCGAATTGCACCTCAAGGACCACGCCTGGCAGCGTGAGTTGTGCATCGACACCGGCGAGAGTGCCGACACGGTGGTGTGGCATCCGGGGACCCGGCCGTTGCTGGGGGTGAGCTTCAATGAGGCGTCGGGGTTTGTGTGTGTGGAGTCGGCGATGGCTGCTGCGAGCCTGGCGCCGGGGGAGAGGGCGCATTTGAGTTTGCAGGCCAGGGCGGGGGCCTGATCCGGATGTTCCGGTGTTGCTGATGCCGCTTTCGCGAGCAAGCCCGCTCCCACATTCGACTGCATTCCAAAAGTGGAACTCGGTCTAATGTGGGAGCGGGCTTGCTCGCGAAGAGGCCGGCACAGCCACAGTAGATTTGGGCCTAGTTGAATTCATCCCCAACCGGATACCGGCTGTCGTTCAAACTCTCTTTGATCTTGCGCAAATGAGGCTGGAAATCCACCCCGCGACGCAAGGTCATGCCTGTCGCCAACACATCCAGCACCGTCAACTGAATGATCCGCGAGGTCATCGGCATGTAGATGTCGGTGTCCTCCGGCAACGGAATGTTCAGGCTCACCGTACTGGCCTTGGCCAGCGGCGAGTTCTCGGCGGTCACGCCCAGCACCGAGGCGCCGTTCTCCCGGGCAATTCGCGCCACTTCCACCAGCTCGCGAGTACGCCCGGTGTAGGAAATGATCACGAACAATTCCCCGGTGTGAGCCACCGAGGCAATCATCCGTTGCATCAACACATCAGCATGGGCCGTGACCGACAGGTTGAAACGGAAAAACTTGTGCAGGGCGTCCATGGCCACCGGCGCCGAAGCACCCAGGCCAAAGAAGTGGATCTGCCGGGCCTGGATCAGCAGGTCGACGGCCTTGCTGATCAGGTTCGGGTCCAGGGCCTGGCAGGCGCTGTCGAGGGACGCGATGGCACTGCCAAAGATCTTCTGGGTGTAGGCCTCGGGGTTATCATCGGCCTCCACCGCACGGCTGACATACGCCGCGCCACTGGCCAGACTTTGCGCCAGCTGCAATTTAAGTTCAGGGTAACCACTCACGCCGAACGAGCGGCAGAAGCGGTTCACTGTAGGTTCGCTGACCGAAGCGGCCTGGGCGAGGGCGGCGATAGAGAAGCGGGTCGCCTGCTGCGGGTTGAGCAGGATGACCTCGGCGACTTTACGTTCAGCCTTGTTCAGTTCTTCGAGGCGTTTCTGGATCTGTTCCAGTAGATTTCGCACGCGGTCCATTCATGTTTCCTTAGGGCGACGATGCAAATAAGGGTCGTCAACCAATCGACGAGCGGCCCTTTGCGGTGGCCTATCCTACTGAGGGTAGTTGAACACCACCACTCGGAATACGTTTTTCGGGAAAATGTTGTGGTTATTACTACATTTTTCCTTGAGTGATGCCTTAAAAAAAGGTATTTGTAGCTTAACTTGATAAAAGAACAAACATCATGCCTTCGATAACCGTAGAACCCTGCACCTTTGCCCTGTTTGGCGCCTTGGGTGATCTGGCGCTGCGCAAGTTATTTCCTGCCCTCTATCAACTTGATGGCGCGGGTCTCCTGCACGAAGACACGCGCATCCTGGCACTGGCCCGCGAGGCCGGTTCCGAGCAACAGCACCTGGCACACATCGAAAAAGAATTGCGTAGCTACGTTGGCAAGGAGCTGGACGAAACCGTCGCCCAGCGTTTCCTGGCACGCCTGACGTACCTGCACGTCGATTTCCTCAAGGCTGACGACTACGTCGCCCTGGCCGAAAAAGCCGGCACCGAACAACGCCTGATTGCCTACTTCGCCACCCCGGCGGCGGTGTACGGCGCAATCTGCGAGAACCTGTCCAAGGTTGGCCTGGCGGAAAACACCCGCGTGGTCCTGGAAAAACCCATCGGCTCGGACCTGGATTCGTCGCGCAAGGTCAACGACGCCGTGGCGCAGTTTTTCCCGGAAAACCGCACCTACCGCATCGACCACTACCTGGGCAAAGAAACCGTCCAGAACCTGATCGCCTTGCGTTTTGCCAACAGCCTGTTTGAAACCCAGTGGAACCAGAACTACATCTCCCACGTAGAAATCACCGTGGCCGAGCAGGTAGGCATCGAAGGTCGCTGGGGCTATTTCGACAAGGCCGGGCAACTGCGGGACATGATCCAGAATCACCTGCTGCAGCTGCTTTGCCTGATCGCCATGGACCCGCCGGCCGACCTGTCTGCCGACAGTATTCGTGACGAGAAGGTCAAGGTGCTCAAGGCCCTGGCGCCCATTAGCCCGGACGGCCTGACCACCCAGGTGGTGCGCGGCCAATACATCGCCGGCTACAGCGCCGGCAAGCCGGTGCCGGGTTACCTGGAAGAAGAGAACTCCAACACCCAGAGCGACACCGAAACCTTCGTCGCCCTGCGTGCCGATATTCGTAACTGGCGTTGGGCCGGGGTGCCGTTCTACCTGCGCACCGGCAAGCGCATGCCGCAAAAGCTGTCGCAGATTGTCATCCACTTCAAGGAACCGTCCCACTACATCTTCGCCCCCGAGCAGCGCTTGCAGATCAGCAACAAACTGATCATCCGCCTGCAGCCGGACGAAGGGATTTCCTTGCGCGTGATGACCAAGGAGCAGGGCCTGGACAAGGGCATGCAACTGCGCAGCGGGCCGCTGCAACTGAATTTTTCCGACACCTATCGCAGCGCACGGATTCCCGATGCCTACGAGCGGTTGTTACTTGAAGTCATGCGTGGCAACCAGAACCTGTTTGTGCGCAAAGATGAAATCGAAGCCGCGTGGAAGTGGTGTGACCAGTTGATCGCCGGGTGGAAAAAATCCGGTGATGCGCCCAAGCCGTATGCGGCGGGGTCCTGGGGGCCGATGAGCTCGATTGCACTGATCACGCGGGACGGGAGGTCTTGGTATGGCGATATCTGATTTGAAACTGCCTCAGGGCGTGACGGCCCATGAGTACCGCAACCCGGTGCTGCTGGCCGACGGTTTGGCCAATGATGTGGCCGAGCAACTGCGCACGGCCATCAGTGCCCGTGGCGAAGCGACCCTGGTAGTGTCCGGTGGCCGCAGCCCGGTGGCGTTCTTCCAGAACCTTGCCAAGCAAGGCCTGGACTGGTCCAAGGTGACCATCACCCTGGCCGACGAGCGTTGGGTGCCGGTAGAGCATGCCGACAGCAATGCTGGCCTGTTGAAGAAGTATTTACTGCAAGGCCCGGCGGCCAAGGCGAAGTTCCTGAGCCTGTACAGCGTTGCCGCCACCCTTGATGACGCTGCCGAGCAGGCCGATCGCCTGCTGGCCGAGTTGCCGGCGATTGACGTGCTGGTACTGGGCATGGGCGACGACGGCCACACCGCGTCGCTGTTCCCCAACAGCCCGAACCTGGCTGAAGCACTGAAGCCCGATGGCAGCCGTCGTTGCTGGCCGATGCTGGCCCCGACCGTACCGCACCAGCGCCTGACCATGAGTCGCGCGTTGCTGGCTACCGCCCACTACACCGTGCTGTCGATTTCCGGCAGTTCGAAATTGACCACCTTGAGCGCCGCGCTGGCCAGTGACGACGTTGCTGCCATGCCGATACGCGCGTTTTTGCAACCTACTTTAGAGATTTACTGGTGCCCATGAGCCAAGGATCAGCCGCGATGAACAGCCCTCAACCTACCGTTTCCATGGCGGACAAAGTTGCCTTGATCGACAGCCTCTGCGCCAAGGCGCGGATCCTGCCGGTGATCACCATTGCCCGTGAACAGGACATTCTGCCTTTGGCCGATGCCCTGGCTGCCGGTGGTTTGACCGCACTGGAAGTGACCCTGCGTTCGCAGTTCGGCCTCAAGGCCATCCAGGTGTTGCGCGAGCAACGTCCGGAGCTGTGCACCGGTGCCGGTACCGTGCTGGATCGCCAGATGCTCGAAGCCGCCGAAGTGGCCGGTTCACAGTTTATCGTCACCCCCGGGATCACCCGTGACCTGCTGGAAGCCTCGGTACACAGCTCGATTCCGCTGTTGCCGGGCATCAGCAATGCTTCCGGGATCATGGAAGGTTATGGCTTGGGTTATCGCCGCTTCAAACTGTTCCCGGCTGAGGTCAGCGGTGGCGTGGCGGCTATCAAGGCCTTGGGCGGCCCGTTTGGCGAAGTGAAATTCTGCCCGACTGGCGGTGTTGGCCCGGCCAACATCAAGAGCTACATGGCGTTGAAGAATGTGATGTGCGTGGGCGGCAGCTGGATGCTTGATCCTGAATGGGTCAAGAACGGCGACTGGGCACGCATCCAGGAAACCACCGCCGAGGCGCTGGCCCTGCTGGACTGATTGGATTTACCGAATCGTTGTTGCTGTGTTCTACGGCATTTTTGCGGCGCACTTGGTCGGTGTGCCGCTTTTTTTTGCCTGCTGAAAGGCCACCCCCCCTGTAGGAGCGAGCTTGCTCGCGAAAAACCCGAGAGCACCGCCGGGTGTCAGGTTTCCCGTGTCATCATTAACGACCTTCGCGAGCAAGCTCGCTCCTACAGTTAGTTCGCGCTCAGTTCGGTGATGGCTTTGATCAGCACATGAATGTCTGCCGCTGACGTCAAAAAGCCGGGTGTTACCCGAATACAACTGCCAAACGATGCCCCGCTGCGGGTCGTGGTAAACAGGTCATATTCCTTTAGCAGTCGGTCCGCCATCACCTGTTGATCTGGCTGATGAGTAAACTTGAACGAGGTAATCGCGCAATACAGCCGTGGATCATCCGGCGTCAGCACTTCAATCCCCGGCAACTGCCGCACCTCACTCACCCACAAATCTCGCAGGTAGTTGAGTCGGGCACCCTTGGCCTTTGAGCCACCCAACAAGCGATGTTCCTCGAACACCAGCGGCAAGGTCATCAGCGCCGGGAAGTTCGGCGTGCTGTACGGCGTACGTGCGCGCACGTCGGTGGCCGGGTAATGAAACTCCCCCATGTCCGGATCGATGTCTGCCAAGCGTTGCGGGTCGATGTAGATAAAGCCCAGGGTCAACGGCGCGCCAATCCACTTGTGCAGGTTGAAGCCGGCAAACGCGATGCCCAGTTGCGCCAGGTTGAATTCGATCTGCCCCAACGCATGGGCGCCATCCAGGATCACATCAATCCCGTGTTCCTTGGCCGCGCTGGCAATCGCTTCCACCGGCATCACCAGCCCGGTGCGGTGGGTGACGTAGGTCAGCGCGAGCAATTTCAGGCGCGGGTAGCGCGTGAAGGCTTCGCGATACGTCTGCACCAGGCTGTCGAAACTGGCCGGGTGCTCGTGGGCAATCTCGATCACCTCCACCCCGCGGTGATGCGCCAGCCAGCGCATGGCGCCCTTGACGGTGTCGTACTCCAGGTCGCTGATCAACACCTGGTCGCCGGGCTGCAAGCGGTTGTAGTTGCGAATCAGCGACTGCAACGCATCCGAGGCGCAGCGGGTGAGGGCGATGGCTTCAGGATCTGCGTCCATTAATTGCGCCAACTGATTACGAATCTCGACGTTTTCACCCTGCTCGAAACGCTGGCGCACATGGATCGAATTGCTGCGATTGATGAACGCTACGTTGTCCTGATACTGCTCCAGTACCGCGCGGCTCATGCGCCCGAAGTAACCGTTTTCGAGGTTGATCGGGCCGGGTTCCAGGTCGTAGCGCCGGGCGATTTCGTGCCAGTGTTGTTCGTCGCGGGTACTGTCCATGTGCGTGCTCTATTAATGACGAGGGGCGGGCTTGCCGTGTTTGGCGCGTAGGGGTTCCAGCAATTCGGATAAGCCGTTGTGGTCGATTTCCTGCATCAGGGCCAGCAACCCACCCAACTCACCGTGGGGAAAACCTTCACGGGCAAACCAGTTGAGGTAGGGGCCGGGCAGGTCGGCAATGATCCGGCCCTTGTACTTGCCGAAGGGCATTTCGCGGGTGATCAGCAATTCAAGTTTTTCAGGATTCATTGGGGCTTCAGGTATTTGAGTCGATGCCTTGGAAAATACAGGCATTCTGCATGGAGGCCAAATGACAGATCATGCAAATAAAGCGGATACAGATTTTTGGTTAATATTTAAGTTATTGAAAAATAACAATTAATTTGTTTTTCAAAAGCTGGCACGGGCGCTGCAATTACTAATGCACGTTTCTTAACCCGCGAAGGAATTGAAAAATGACTGATATCAATAAAGAATCGATCTCCGTACTCAACGACCTGATCGAGACCAGCAAAGACGGCCAGGAAGGCTTCAAGACCTGCGCAGAAGACATCAAGCACCCAGAGCTCAAAGCCCTGTTTGCCAAACGTTCCGTTGATTGCGCCACCGCCGCTGCCGAACTGCAGACGGCTGTCAAAGCCTTGGGCGGCGATCCGGAAAAATCCGGCAGTGTTGCCGGTGCCTTGCACCGTGGCTGGGTCGACGTGAAGTCGATGGTTACCGGTAAAGATGAAGAAGCAGTGCTGAACGAAGCCGAGCGCGGTGAAGACCACGCACTGAAGGCTTATAAAGAAGCGATCGAGAAGATCAACAAGCACAACCTGCTGGGCATTCGTGACCTGGTGGAGCGTCAGTTCCACGGCGCACAACGCAACCACGACCAGGTGAAAGCCCTGCGTAACCAGGCGCGCGCTCAGTCTTGAGCCCCACCTGAATAAAAAAATCCCCGCAGATGCGGGGATTTTTTATGGGCGATGGTTCAGCCGATGCTGATGGCCGGCAGTTCGGTCAAGGTCACCGTCTGCTGCTTGCGCGGCGCGAGGATCTCGGCTTCACCGTCCACCACCAGCTCGTCGCGCTGGTTGAACACGCGAGTGGCGATGCGCACACGAAACTTCGGCAGCTTCTCCAGGATTTCCAGACGCACGGTCAGGGTGTCGCCGATTTTGACCGGCTTCTGGAAGGTCATTTGCTGGCCGATGTAGATCGTGCCGGGCCCAGGCAGTTCACACGCCACCGCCGCGCTGATCAGGGCGCCGCTGAACATGCCGTGGGCAATGCGCTCCTTGAACATGGTCGCCTTGGCGAATTCGGCGTCCAGGTGCACCGGGTTGTGGTCGCCGGACATCGCCGCGAACAGCTGGATATCGCGCTCCTCGACGGTCTTGCTGTAGCTGGCGGTCTGGCCGACTTCGAGGGCTTCGTAAGGCGTGTTGGTAACCTGGGTCATCAGATGGTGCATCCTGTGGCTAATCGATAATCTTAATGTATTGATTTTAAACGAAAAATCATTCGCAGCGAGTAGGGCGGCGCAGCACTGCAGCCTGGGCCAGCCACGTCAGCACATCGGCTGTGACCGCATCACGGTTGGTTTCGTTGAATAATTCGTGGCGCGCCTGCGGGTAAATGCTCAGCTCCAGGTTCTGGCAGCCGGCTTCGCGCAAAGCGTTGGCCAGACTTTTGAGACGCTTGCCTTCACTGACCGGATCACATTCGCCGCCCATTATCAGGATCGGCAGGCCCGGATCGATCTGAGCGAGATTGGACGCTTTGCTGATTTGCTGCAAGCCGCCCAGCAGGTCGATCCATAGCTGGTTGGTGCAACGAAAGCCACAGAGCGGGTCGCTGACGTACTTGTCGACCTCGGCCGGGTCACGGCTGAGCCAGTCGAAAGCGGTCCGATTGGGTTTAAACGCTTTGTTGAACGATCCAAATGACAGGAAATCGATCAGCGCGCTGCGTCCCCGCAAACCCTGGCGCAAGCGTTCGCCATGAGCAATCACCTTGGCCGCGCCGTACAACGCCACCGGCTGGAAATTCGAGCCGCTGAGAATCGCCCCGTTGAGGCTGGCGCTGTGGTGCAGCAGATACGCCTGGGCGATGTAGCTGCCCATGCTGTGGCCCAGCAGGATGATCGGCACGCCCGGCGCCTGCTGGCCGATGTGTTGGTTCAGGCTCGCCAGGTCGCCCACCACTTTATTCCAGCCGTCTTTCTCGGCGAACAACCCCAGCGTGCCCTCGTCGGCGGTACGCCCGTGGCCGCGCTGGTCGGGGGCATACAGGCCGTAACCGGCGTCACACAACGCCTGGGCGAGGCGCCCATAGCGGCCACTGTGCTCGGCCATGCCGTGGGCCAGCATCATCAGCGCCTTGGGCGGCCCGTCGGGTAGCCATTGGTTGACGTACACCCGACTGCGGTCATTCGCGGTCAGCCAGAAAGTGGTGTGGTTCATGGCGCTTCCTTTGCTCAGGGTCGTTGCAGTGTATCGCTCATCAGCTTCGGGCCGGTGGATCAGCGCTGGCCTTAGCGGGGAGATTCACACAATCAATGACGCATCTTGTTGTATTTGCCTGATTGACCATAGCTGCTAACGTCCCCAAAGCTCCGCTTTCATCGCAATCAAAAGCGGCCGGACCACTCAGGTAAGAGGACAAGAATAATGCAACCTGATTTCTGGAATGACAAACGCGCGGCCGGGGTTCCCAACGAGATCGACTTGAGCGCCTACAAGTCGGTGATCGAAGTCTTCGAGCGTTCCTGCAAGACTTTTGCCGACCGTCCGGCGTTCAGCAACATGGGAGTCACCCTGACCTACGCCGAGCTGGATCGGCGCAGCGCAGCGTTCGCCGGCTACCTGCAAGTGCACACCGACCTCAAGCCGGGTGACCGCATTGCGGTGCAGATGCCCAACGTCCTGCACTATCCGATTGCCGTGTTCGGCGCCCTGCGCGCCGGGCTGATCGTGGTCAATACCAATCCCCTGTACACCCCGCGGGAAATGCGCCATCAGTTCAAGGACGCCTGGATTCGTGCATTGGTGTACTTGAACCTTTTCGGTTCGCGGGTTGAAGAAGTCAGTAAAGACACCGAGATCGAGTACCTGATCGAAGCGAAGATGGGCGATTTCATGCCTGCGGCCAAGGGCTGGCTGATCAACACCGTGGTCGACAAGGTCAAGAAGATGGTCCCGGCCTACAACCTGCCCCAGGCCATCTCCTTCAAGCGTGCCCTGCACATGGGCGCCGGCCAGGCGCTCATCCGCCACCCGGTGACCCTCGACGACATCGCCGTGCTGCAATACACCGGCGGCACCACCGGCCTGGCCAAGGGCGCCATGCTCACCCACGGCAACCTGGTAGCCAACATGCAGCAAGTGCGGGCGTGCATGTCGCAACTGGGGGACGACGGGCATCCGCTGATCAAGGAAGGGCAGGAGGTGATGGTCGCGCCTTTGCCGCTGTACCATATCTATGCCTTCACCGCGAATTGCATGTGCATGATGGTGTCGGGCAACCACAACGTGCTGATCACCAATCCCCGGGACATCGGCGGCTTTATCAAGGAGCTGAAGAAGTGGCGCTTCACCGGGCTGCTGGGGCTCAACACGCTGTTTGTGGCGTTGATGGATCACCCGGACTTCAAGAGCCTGGATTTTTCCCACCTCAAACTCACCAACTCCGGCGGCACCGCGCTGGTCAAGGCCACGGCGGAGCGCTGGCAGCAACTGACCGGCTGCGCGATTGGCGAAGGGTATGGCCTTACTGAAACCTCGCCGGTGGCCAGCACCAACCCCTATGGCGGCAAATCGAAGCTGGGCACCGTAGGCATTCCGGTACCGGGCACGGCGATGAAGGTCATCGACGATAACGGCGTGGAGTTGCCGCTGGGCGAGCGGGGCGAGTTGTGCATCAAGGGCCCGCAAGTGATGAAGGGCTATTGGCAGCAACCGGTGGCGACCGCCGAGACCCTGGACGCTGAGGGCTGGCTCAAGACCGGCGATATCGCGGTGATCGACCCGGACGGCTTTGTGCGCATCGTTGATCGCAAAAAGGATTTGATCATCGTCTCGGGCTTCAACGTGTACCCCAACGAGATCGAAGACGTGGTGATGGCACACCCGGCAGTGGCCAGCTGCGCGGTGATCGGCGTCCCGGACGAGCGTACCGGGGAGGCGGTGAAGCTGTTTGTGGTGGCCCGTGCCCAGGGCGTGAGCCTTGAAGAACTGAAGACTTACTGCAAGGCCAACTTCACCGGCTACAAGGTGCCCAAGCACATTGTGTTGCGTGAGTCGTTGCCGATGACGCCGGTGGGCAAGATCTTGCGCAGGGAATTGCGCGACATAGCCTGATTTGAAATA
>NZ_JAXCIS010000188.1:0-39648 GCF_034044025.1 Pseudomonas sp. SED1 | reverse complement strand
ACCGCGTTTCGGCAGTTTCCAGTTCGGGCGGATGAAGTGGCAGGTGTAGCCATTCGGAATCCGCTCCAGGTAATCCTGATGCTCCGGCTCCGCTTCCCAGAACGGCCCCGCCGGTTCGATTTCCGTCACGACACGGCCTGGCCACAACCCCGAGGCATCCACATCCGCTGCGGTGTCTTCCGCCACGTCGCGTTGCTGTTCGCTCAGGTAGTAAATTGCCGAACGGTAGCCGGGGCCCAGGTCGTTGCCCTGGCGGTTAGGCGTGCTGGGGTCGTGGATCTGGAAAAAGAACTCGAGGATCTGCCGGTAGGTGATCACCGCCGGGTCGAAAACAATCTCGATGGCTTCGGCGTGGTTACCGTGGTTGCGGTAGGTGGCGTTCGGCACATCGCCGCCGGTGTAGCCGACGCGCGTTTGCAGCACGCCGGGGTAGCGTCGCAACAGGTCTTGCATGCCCCAGAAGCAGCCGCCGGCGAGGATGGCGGTTTCAGTTTGGTTGCTCATGGCGTGTTCTTCCCCTGGATGGATACAGCCCTAGTTATGGGGCCGGGTTGAGTAATACCAAGGTTGAACGAGCGCCAATCAGCGGAAATGCTTGCCTCTCGTCAGCCAATCGGCTCGAACCGTCGACGCCTCTTGAACAAACCCAATCCCAGCGGAACGGCAAAGATCGACATCAGCCCCAGATCCAGCCCTAAGAACTGCGTCTGGCTCGCCACAACGCAGCCCACCGCCCCTACCACCACCAGCAGCCCCCCTAGCCACTTGCGAAGCAGATACGCCTTCAGAAACCGGTCGAGCAGAAAAAACAGCACCAGGGCAATAACCAGCTGGATAATTTCGGACATGTGTTTCTCCAGTCAGGTCTTGATGATCAGTGTGGAAACGGTGCGCTGCGGACCGATACCGCCATTGACCTGCGCCTCGATGCTGACCAATACGTCGCCTGCATGATAGGTGGGCAAGATTTCATTCACGTACATCCGCACACCGACCCCTACAGGAGCAACCGCGTAGGGGGAGGCCACAGTGGCGGCAGAGCCGAAGGCGGTGGCGGCAAGGTTAGCGATCTTGGTGCGCTGAGCATTGAGGGTATCGCCCTGTTGCCGGGTCAGCGGCTTGGAGATGCCGATCATCATCTGGCACGGCAGGTTCTTGGCCAACATCTTGTCGTACACCTCGACGACCTTACGGTTGACCTCATAGTGGGCGCTTTTCGCTTCGCCAAAATGCAGCTCGCTCAGGCGTCCGCGATCGCTGTCGGTGAGGGTGATCTGCGAGACGTTGAAAACGATCCCGTGATTGCCCAGGTATTGGAAAGTCCCATCGAACTTCATCGCACGCATCCTTTCGAGCCAAAGGCGGGGATTCTCTACAAGGCGCGCGCTGGATTCAAATCATTTCACCGTGCGGGCCACATGTATTGGCCCAATTCCTGCCTCTGCCCTACCCCATCAAGTCGCTACTGACTACGCGGACGACTCTTTTGAGCCCCGCCGCCCAACGGCCGACCCCGATAATCAAGCACCCCCCTACCACCGCCGAGGCCTTCCCCCATGACGAGCCCATCCACCGAACAGGTCAGCCCGCAAACCCTGCGAAGAGTGATCATCGCCGCCGGCATCGGTAACTTCGTCGAGTGGTTCGACTTCGCGGTCTACGGCTTCCTCGCCACCACCATCGCCCAACAATTCTTCCCCAGCGGCGACGCCAGCGCGGCGCTGCTCAAGACCTTCGCGGTATTTGCCGTGGCCTTCGCGTTTCGGCCACTGGGCGGGATTTTCTTCGGCATGCTCGGCGACCGGATCGGCCGCAAACGCACGCTGGCCATGACGATCTTGCTGATGGCCGGCGCCACCACGCTGATCGGCCTGCTGCCCACCTACGCCGCCATCGGCGTAGCGGCGCCTATTCTGTTGTCGCTGATCCGCTGCGCCCAGGGCTTCTCCGCCGGGGGAGAATATGCCGGGGCCTGTGCCTATCTGATGGAGCACGCGCCGAGTGACAAGCGCGCCTGGTATGGCAGCTTTGTGCCGGTGTCGACCTTTTCCGCGTTCGCCGCCGCAGCGGTGGTGGCCTACGCACTTGAAGCGTCGTTGTCCGCCGAGGCGATGGGCAGTTGGGGCTGGCGCCTGCCGTTCCTGATCGCCGCGCCGCTTGGGCTGGTAGGCCTTTACCTGCGCTGGAAGCTGGATGAGACCCCGGCGTTCCAGGCGGTGAAGCAGGAACACGCGGTCGCCCACTCCCCGCTCAAGGAAACCTTGCGCAACCATGGTGCGGCGATCTGCTGCCTGGGCGCTTTTGTGTCGCTCACGGCGCTGTCGTTTTATATGTTCACCACCTACTTCGCGACCTATCTGCAGGTGGCAGGTGGGCTGAGTCGTGCGATGGCGTTGCTGGTGTCGCTGATTGCACTGATCTTCGCGGCGGCAATTTGCCCGCTGGCGGGGTTGTATTCGGACCGGGTGGGGCGTCGGGTCACGGTGATGACGGCGTGTGTGTTGTTGATGGTGGTGGTGTACCCGTCGCTCCTGATGGCCAGTTCCGGCTCGTTCGCGGCGTCTATCGTCGGGGTGATGTTGCTGGCGGTGGGCGCGGTATTGTGTGGAGTGGTGACGGCGGCGTTGCTGTCGGAGACCTTTCCGACGCGCACGCGGTATACCGCTTCGGCGATTACTTACAACATGGCTTATACGATCTTTGGGGGTACGGCGCCGTTGATGGCGACGTGGTTGATCAGCACCACGGGCAGCAATTTGTCGCCGGCATTTTATCTGATTGCGGTGGCGTTGCTGGCGTTGGCGGGCGGGTTGGCATTGCCGGAGACGTCACGGATTTCGCTGCATGATGTGGGCGCGGAGGAAAAAGGCGCAGCGCCGGTGTTGTCGCGTTAAAGTCGGCGGGTGTTCAAAAGTGCCGGAGACCTGAGCGATGCGGATTACCTGCCTTCATACCGCCGAGAGCAACATTGCAGTGTTTGACGCCGCAGCAGCAGCGCTGGGGATTGGGTCACAGGTATTGCACCATGCAGTCCGGGCAGATCTGCTGGCAGCGGTCGAACGCGCGGGCCAGCTGACCGCTGATATAACCGAGCAAACGCAACTGGAGCTTGTTGCACTGGCCCGGCACTGCGATGCAGTGGTGCTCACCTGTTCGACCCTGGGCCCGGTGGTTGAACTCGCCGGGGCTCACACCCAAGTGCCGATTTTGCGCGCCGATGAAGCGCTGGCCTTCGCGGCGGTTCATGCCGGCGGGAAGGTTACGGTGTTGTGCGCCATCGAAACCACAATCGAACCGACTTCTCGCCTGTTTCTCCAAGCGGCACAACACGCCGGTGCGTCGGTGGAGGTGCAGTTGGTTCCGGGCGCATGGGCGATGTTCAAGGCTGGTGACCTGCCTGGTTATCTGGCGACCGTCGCCAAGGCTGCTGACCGTGCCTATATGGATGGCGCGTCGATCGTGGCGCTGGGGCAAGCGTCCATGAGCGGCGCCGCGTCGCTGGTAACGGCGGGCCCTGCTCCGTTGACCAGCGCATCGACGGGGCTGCGGGCTGCACTGAGCCGTGCCGAACGCGAGTATGATCCAGGCTAACCCGGCCCGACTGGACCCACACACATGCCCGCCTCCCACACCCGCCCTACTCCCGCACCACTCCTCAAGCCCGGCGAAACCGTGGTGCTGTTCGACGGTGTGTGCAAGCTGTGCAACGGCTGGGCAAGGTTCCTGATCCGCCACGACCATGACCGGCGTGTGCGGTTGGCGGCCGTTCAGTCGCCCGAAGGTCAGGCGCTATTGGCCTGGGCGGAGTTGCCGCTGGATCAGTTCGACACCATCGCAGTGATCCGCGACCGGCACTATTGGACGCGTTCGGAAGCGGTGTTCGAAATCATTGCGCAACTGCCTGCCCGCTGGCGCCCATTGCTGCTCCTGCGCGCCATCCCGCGCTTTCTTCGGGATTGGGCTTACGATCGCATCGCACGCAATCGCTATCGGCTTTTCGGGAAATACGACACTTGCCTGTTGCCCGATCCGGATCATGAGCAGCGCTTTTTGAAAGAACAGCCATGAATACCTTTGTGCGCATCAACTGGATCGCCCGAGGCGGCCTGGCGTTCATGTTTGCCTACCATGGGCTGGTGCCGAAGCTGCTGTGGTTGAGCCAGGGCGAGCGGACGATGATCCAGGCTCACGGGATCGAGCAAGTGCAGGTGTTCGCCACGCTGGCGGGGGTTGGGGAAATTGTCCTGGCGGTATGGATACTGCTTTCACCACGCAGCGCCTGGCCGATTGCAGTGGCTGCGGCTGCGCTGGCGGGGCTGCTGGTGGACGTGGCGGTGTTCAGCCCGGCGATGCTCAGGGAGGCGTTTAATCCGGTGTCGCTGAATGTGGCGGGGTTGGCGTTGTGTGCAGTGGCTTGGAATACCAAGCCCTGAACGGGCCTTTATTTCAGCTCAATGGCATCAAGCGCAGCTTCCAGCACTGATAACTCAACCACGCTGCCATCGCCCAAGCGTGCAACAAGCCCTGCACAATCAATCACCACACACACGCCCCGCCCTGTTTTATCTCCCGGGAACTTGCGCAACTTGAGCTCCACTGTGGTTGGGTTTAGCCACACCGACTGATCCGCCGACCAACGAGCGTCCTCAAACTGAAAAACACAGCTCCCCTGCCATGTATCCACAATCTGCGGTGAACACACCCACTGCGTATTCCGCGCCTCCCAGGGCGTCACCTCGACCCGGTAGCGATCATCCGGTGAGGTGGATTGGATTTCGGTTTCACTCATTGGCAGTTCCTTTTATCAGCAACACAGCCCAATCAACTGCCACGGCGTCATCTTCGTCACCATGATCAGCACGATCACAAACATCCCCGAAAACCCGAAAACGCCCATCCAGAACCATTTTCGGTAAACGCTGCGGTATCCATCATCCAGCGCCCTGCCCGTCTCGACCGCACTGAGCGCCATCTGCTGCAACCGCTTCTGCAGCACCAGCACCGGCAGCCAAAGCGCCCCCACGCACAGGAAGATGATCAGCGACGTCAGCACCCATTCGGTGGTCAGCGGCAGCCCGGCCAGCTTGATCAGCAGAAAGCCGGTGATGATCTGGATAAAGCCCGCCGGCGTGGTAATCCAGGTATCAAACTGCACCACCATCCGCGCCACCTGGGCGATCACTTGCGGGTTGGCCGTACGGCTTGCGGCGATCAGGTACAGGTAGGAGCCCATGCCGAAGCCGAACAGGAAAATCGCCGCGATGATGTGAATGTACTTCAGGCCCAGATAGAGCATGGGTCAGCCCTGCCCGTCAGAGAACTGCACGGCCAGGCTGAGGTTCGCCGGGTCGTTGATGGCGGCCATGTATTCGTCGACGGTGATTTCGCCAACGCACGGCCGCGCACCGGGTTCGGGCACGTAGCCTTGGGCGATTTTGAGGGCCAGGGCAACGGCGGCGCAGCTGGGGATTTCCGGGCCCTTGTCATTCAGGGCCGTCAGTTGCACCGCCAGGGACAGCGGTTGCCCTTCAGTGCCGAGGCCTTGCACGTCGATGTACATCGCGCTTTTGCCATCGCCAAAGCGCTCGAACCAGGTGCCCAGCCGATGCAGGCGTGCGGCCCAGGCGACATGGTTTCGGACGATTCCCGTGCGCAGCGCCTGGGCCAGCAGGTAGTTGGCGACACCACCAAGCTTGAGCCCCGCGCCAGCCTTGAAGCTCAAAGTGTGGGCACCATAGCGACTGGCGAAGATGTCCATGTCGGGCACGTCCACATTGGCCAACACCCGCGTGCCGAGCTCAGGCATCTTGCGCAGCGTCAGGTCCTGCCAGCCCAGCACTTCATGCACCTGGCCATGCCGGAGTTGCTTGATCGGTTTGCCCGCATAAGCCAGCACGCCTTCGACGGTGGACAAGCCCGGCATCTTGGCCGAAGAGGAAATGCCGTGCTCGATCGCGTCGATGCGGGTGAAGCGGTAACGGTACTGATCGATAATGGCCGACGACAGTGTCGGCACGGAGCTGCAACCACTGAGGATCGCCACGCCTGCCTGCCGGGCTTGTGCATCCAGCACGCTCACGCCATTGACGAAGGTGCGGCAGTCGGACAGGTCACAGTAGTTCACGCCCGCGTCGATGCAACTCTGGGCGACCGCATAGGATTGCCCCTGAAACGGCCCGCCGGTATGGATCACCAGCTGGATGTTCATCGACCGCAACACGGACGCGAACCCGGCGCCCATGGCATCGCCGCACCAGCCTTCGCAGACGGTGCCCGACTGGCTTTTCAGCTCATCCACTTTGCGCTGCAACTTGTGCGGGTCGCGGCCGGAGATCACCAGTTCAATGCCCGGCGCCACCACCAAATGCCGGCAAACGATGCTGCCGAAATTGCCGTAGCCACCGACCACCATCACCCTGAGTGTCATTCCATTTTTCCCTAAACTATCGATCATGCGCTGAGCCTGAGGCAGACTGGCGGCTGAGGCGGCTAAAGATACCCGATTTGTTTAACCGCTTGAGCCAGGATCGTTGTGCCGTTGGGGTCACGGGATTGAAGCGTGTGCCCGATGAAGAAGCGACGGCAGAAGTCGGCTACTTGTTTCTCAGCGGGCATCAGGGGAAGGGCTACGGTTTTGAATCGCTGCAACGGGTTATGGATTACGCCTACGACACACTTGGGCTGAAGGTGCTAAACGCAGTTGTAGCCGACGGCAATGCCGCTTCTTGCCGCCTGCTGGAGAAGTTGCTTCGAATGCTACCCTCTTCAATCTCTAGCCTCAGTGCTGCTTATTTATAATGTGAGACTGTATGAATAACCAACTCGCCATGTTGATCAGTGACTATCAAGCAAGCATTGCCGCCGCGGTGGACATGATGCAGCGGTCTGGTATCCCACGACCCCCGACCAATACGGATTGGGTGGTAACCGACATTCCTCAGCGTGGAGAGCTGGAAGGCGGAGTTCGTTACTTCAAGCACGGCTATGGCTGCGCGGTAAGCCTCCCCACAGGTACAGTAGACTTTGACTTTGGGGATCGTGGTGAAATCGATGGCTTCGACGCATGGCGACTTGCTAGTTTTGCCGGCGACAAGTTGTCGGATTACGGTTTTGCTGATGAGGATGCAATCACAGAGTGCTTCAAAGCAGAAGTGGCGGCCGGTTCTCTCGTGTATTCCGGGTACATTCTTTACTACGTAGCGGATAACACCTGACAGTGCCTGTCGAAATAGTCCGTTCTATCCGTGCATTAAGTTCTCAGTCCAGAGTGCCTGCGTGGATCTGCCAATTCAGGTCACCGCCAACGACCAGTTTTGGCCGACAGCTACCGCTCATGAACCACCGCCTTCGACCCATAGCAGCCGCTCGCGAGGGGCTTTTCTCGATTGCCCGGAGCGGACGCATTTCTATGGTTCCCACAAGCTAAGCTGTCAGTATGTGTCCGAACCTGAGTTTCGGATCGCCGGAAAAGTTTGGAGTTAAACCACTTTGAATGTGTTGTTCATCTGCGGCAAAAATCGCTTACGTAGTCCGACCGCCGAGCAACTTTTTGCTGATTGGTCGGGTGTTGAGACAGCATCGGCTGGTGTTAATAACGATGCGGATGTGCTGGTAAGCCAGGAGCTTCTCGAGTGGGCCGATCTCATTTTTGTGATGGAGCAAAACCATCGAAAGAAACTCACTGCTCGTTTCACCTCGGAGTTGGCGAATAAACGTATCATCTGCCTGAATATTTCTGACGATTACGAATACATGGCACCAGCGTTGATCACGCTACTGGAAGCGAGAGTCGGGCGTTATTTATCTGCCTGATGTTATGTCCGCTTCTGTGCCGTCTCAACCTGATCAGTCGACTGACCGATTGACCGGTTGCTGCCGCTCATGAACGACCCCCTTTCGCACCTAACCGGAAGAAGCCCATGCTCATGGTGTTACCGAAGATCGAACTCAAGGAACTGTCGGTGAAAGCGGAAGCAGACGGTTTAACGCTGAGTGATCTAGTCCCCATTTGCGAAAGGTTCGGCGTTGCACCGCATGATGTGCTGAACGAGATGTCCGTTGTGGTTGCGGAAGGCTACATACAAGGATCTCTGCTCTATGAGTTTTGCAACGGCGTTATGAACGGGATCATAAATACTGTGGTTGAAGTAGGAATGACTAACGACATGCCTCAGCCCGCTTTGTTGCTTTACCAGGCATTCGATCAAGGTGAATGGTTCCGTAGTAACGACCCACCGGGAACTGACCCCAGTGAGAAATACACGAAGCCGGTGGTCGAGGAAATAATGCGTACCCTTGGAGACTAACTTTCACAGATCGGGATGTTTTCGCTTTTCGGCTGGAAGGTAGTGGATCGAACGCCGCGTTGGCCGATCTCTGACTGTCGCGAGGGCCATAATCGACCCAGAGCGGGCGCGCAGACATTCAAACCAAACGAGTAGATAATCGACTGCTATTCCAGCCGTTTCCAGTGCGTATGAACAACGAATCTTCCCAACGCGAATCTACCGGCAGTACAGCATATAGCCTTGCGCAGGCCCACGGTGCCCGGCCCCTGTCCGTTGATGGCTATCATCAAACGGTAGAACTGTGCGGTCGCGTCGCCTGCGGTTGGCTGTTTCGCTACAGGATCATTTGCAGCTTGGACATCCCAGCGCATGACCAACAGTCATTCGCTGGCGCCGCAGGTTGCTTGGTTGCTGACGACGGAGAGATACGTGATCTATCAGGTCCGATGTTCATGGAGATGCTTCACATGCTGGCATAGCTCGAAGGACCACTTTTGGCGGGTGGAAATGGAAATGCAACCGGCCGCCCCTAACTCTCCCTAACAAATCGTCACAAGAAAAAATCAGGTCTTCCAAGGTCTCAAAAACGGCGCATTAATTTAATTTAAATGCGCCGTTTGCCGCCAATCATCCAACTTTATTTTGCTATTTTAGACGCCGCTCCTGTCCTCTCCGACAGGCGATAACTGATCGACTTCAGCCTCGGATGACAACTGGCTGCATTGGGTCGAAAACGGCCGAAGCCGAGTTTCTGCTATTGGCCGGTTGCTGCCCGTCGCGGCAGACAGCTATCGATCAATAACAGCCGCTCACACCGACATACCTCAACTACCCACCAAACGATACAGCGCCTGAGCGTGAGATGCCGTTAGCCCTGTACGATGCAAATTACGGCGACTTTGCGAGCCGGGAAGCGCAGTTGCGGCGATCACAAGACTGCCGTGCTTCTTTGCTTGCTCTATGCGGTGAGATATCAGGGCTCCGTGGTAACCCAACCCTCGTGCATCTTTTCGGGTGGCTGCCGTCCCAAGGTAGGCAACTCCGTTGCTGGCCAGGTACATCAACGCGCCTGCAACCACCTGTCCATCAGCTTTAAGGACGTAGATTTTCAGACGATCATTTGACATCAGTCCTGCAAACGAAGCCTGGCTCATCTGACGATGCTCTGGCTTGGTATGAAAGCCACTGGCATGAACGGCGGCGAACTCAGGAAGCGTGTGTGAGGTGGCTTCTTCGATTTCGAATGCGTGGTGGTTCAAGACCACGTCCTCGATGGAGCACGCGAGTTGCAGGTGCGTCCAACCCCTCAGGCGCTCCAGTCGCCCCTCCCCCACAAAAGCGTGCGGTTCCAGCGTCGAGACCTTGCCGATAAGGGGCGTTACGGTCGAGTACTCTGCTGATTCCTTGAGCAGGCTCAACAGTGCCTGGGGTTTGCTGGAGCTGTCGCCGTAGATGCGATTGAACATCGGGCTGGGCGATGCCTTTACTTGAAAGCATGGAAACGCTTCGTTGAAAAACACACGAGCACCAAAGGGGTTTCCACTTATCCGAGACAAACTCTCAACGCGGGAACACAAATACTCGCTTTCTGCGGTCTCGATCGCATGAGCCATTCCAACATCCATGTGCGTCGTCCTTATTGCGCGATTTCCAGGGAAGGTAGCGGTAAATCAATCACAACGCACCTGCAAAGACACCTGCTAATGTACGGCGCAAGTGGCTAACGATGGCAATCAAGCCAAGATATCGACTTAGCCATTTCAGACCTACCGGCCCAGCCGAGCTGCAAAAAGACGCCAAAGGGCGCCTTTTCGTTGTTAAGCGATTTTAATCACAACCTTTCCAAATGCGCCCTTCGCGAGATGTTCGTAAGCTTCTCGTGCTTTCTCAAACGGGTATACCTGATCGATCACGGGACGAATCTTGTGTTCGTTGAGGAACGCATTCATCCGGTCGAATGATGAACGCGGCGCCACGGCAATACCACGAAGGGTCGTCTGGCGGAAAATGAGGGGCATCAGATTGAGTTCAACGGTTTGCCCTGTCAGAAAGCCGATCTGCGCAATACGCCCCGACGCCTTGGTGGCGGCGACCGATTGATTGATGCCGCTGCCACCGGCCACATCGAGCAGCAGATCCACGCCCTTGCCGTCGGTCAGCTTCAGCACTTCATCTGCCCATTTCGGCGTCGTTCTGTAGTTGATGCCCGCCACAGCCCCCAGCGCCTTCACGGCTTGCAGATTCTGGTCGCTACTCGACGTTGCGATGACCTTCGCGCCAAGGGCCGTAGCGATCTGCACGGCAAATATCGACACACCTCCAGTGCCTTGAACCAATACGGTCTGGCCCGGCTGGATTTGTCCGTAATCCACCAGCGAATACCAGGCCGTGAGTGCAGCAATAGGCAGTGTTGCCGCCTCTGCATCGCTCATGTTGTCGGGTGCACCGACGGCGCTGTCCTCATGGATGATCATGTATTCGGCCAAACCGCCAGGCAACGGCGAACCGAAGCAGTAATCGGGTTCGTTCGGCCCCGGCTCGCCATCCAGCCAACGTGAGTAAAGATGCGAGTTGACGCGATCACCGACTTTAAACCGCGAGACGTTTTCACCGACCGCTACCACCGTGCCGGCTGCATCGCTCACCGGGATCAATGGCTTGGGCACCCTATGCGGTTCATAAATGCCGTCGACGATAGCCTTATCGCGAAAGTTGAGCGAGACGGCACCGACCTTGACCAGCAACTCGCCAGCCTTTGGTTGCGGAGTCGGCACCTCTCCCAAGTGCAGGTTGTCGAGTCCGAAATCGTTCAATAACCAAGCTTTCATTGCGCATCTCCACATTCACTTCATGGCCTTGAACCAGAACCGGTTCGGCCTTGGGGGTATTTTTCGCTTTTGACGGTGGGCAATAAATGCGTGAAAAAAGACATGATTGTTCTATTCTTGGGCAACAATCAGTTCAACTTCGTGAGTAGGCGGGGTCATAGGAAAGCGTTATGGAACTGCTTCAATCAATGCGACTGTTCGCCAGGCTTGCCGAACTCGGCAGCTTTACCAAAGCCGCCGAATCGCTGGACATCGGGCGACCCCAGGTCACTCGGTATATCCAGGAGCTGGAAACGTCATTGGGCGTGCGCCTGTTCCAGCGCACCACAAGAAAGGTGGCGCTCACCGCCGAGGGCGAGAGGTTCTACGAGCGGGTGCAGGAAATTTTGGCGGGTATTTCTGCCGCGACCTCAATGTTCGACCGCTCCGGCGCAACGCTCACAGGCCGACTTCGCGTCGATGTCCCGACCGCATTCGCGCAAATTGAATTCATCAAAGGCCTTAAGGAATTCACCGACGCCTACCCGGGTATCAGCATGGTTCTGGGCGTGACCGACCGAGCCGTCGACCTGATCGGCGAAGGCATCGACTGCGCTCTGCGTATCGGCGACCTACCGGATTCGACCTTGATCGCTCGCCCCATCGCGATGGCGACCATGGTGACCTGCGCCGCACCCGAGTATCTGCATGAGCATGGCGTACCCGAGACCCTCGACGATCTGGCCTCCCATCGAGGCGTCAACTTTTTGTCCGGCCAGAGCAACAGGACATTGCCTTGGCATTTCTCGGTAAAAGGTCAGGATCGAACGTTTGTGAGCAACGCCGGCATCACTGTCACCGAGTCGAATGCCTACGTTCAGTGCGGCGTGTCGGGCTTCGGAATAATCCAGGCGCCCGGGATCACCGTGGCCGAGCATCTGGACAGTCGCGGCTTGGTGGAAATTCTAAAACCCTTTCGGCCAGCCCCGCGCCCTGTGTCGTTGCTGTACCCAAGCCGGACGCATCTGGCGCCACAGGTTCAGGTTTTCATTGAGTGGCTGCAAGAGCGTTTTCCGCAGCTTCATTCCGACTGGTTGGAACCCTAGCGATCATTTTGTTGTGCCAACGGCAATGACGCCACCAACTCAGCACGGCAAACATCAAGTATTTCATCCGCGAGAGGAGAGTCATCCGGGCACGCACGCGACAACATGACGGCACCGATTGCATGCGCCAGCAGGTCGATCATTTTTGCTCGAACGTCCTGCTTCGTCGCACCCTCACGCGGCTGGTACTTTTCCTCGAGTGCTGCCAGCGTGCTTTCTACTCCGCTGGCAAAGGTCGCCTTTAACTCATCTGACTGGCGGGCAGCGTCGCCACACAGCGCGGCCATGGTGCATCCCGCGCTCCGGCCGTCTCTGTGATCTCGCGACACGTACAGATTTATGAACCCGGCAACATCAAGGTCGCAGGTGCTGGCTACGGATTGCGCCAGGCTTTTTTCAGCTGCCTCGGCCATCAAATCCGCCTTGGAACCGAAGTGTTTGTAGAACCCTCCCTGGGTAAAACCAGCAGTGGCCATCAGCTCCGCCACCCCCACACCGTCGTAACCACGTTCGCGAAAAAGCTCTGAAGCCGTTTCCACAATGTGCGCTCGGTTGGCGAGTGACTGTGTCTTGGTGATCTTCATTTCTCGCCTCCAGGCCTCTTGAACAATGGCCTGACTATACTCTGATGTCGATCATAATCAAAGTTGTTGACAGCTTTGATTATGACAGACATCATAAAACCACTGCCGCATGCCTTAGCCGCCACGGCGCAATATCCGGTCATTGATCAACGCCTATTTGGTGGAGCGCTTCAAGACCGATGCGGCTTTATCCGCATTCGACCCAACCACTCTGTATGGCGGCGGCGCAGCGGGCTACATCGACTACCCGACACTTACTGAAAGTAACCAGAGTGACCATTGAACATCGTTTTCCAGCACTACACATGAATCGCCAATCGACACCCACACAGCAGAGAGTAAAGCCATGAGCATCCCTAATGCCGTTCTGATCACAGGCGCCTCCACGGGCATCGGCGCCACCTATGCCGAGCGCTTCGCACAACGTGGCCACGACCTCGTGCTGGTGGCCCGCGACAAGAACCGACTGGACGCGCTCGCAGCGAAACTGCGTGAAAAACACAATGTCGCGATTGATGTCCTTCAGGCTGACCTGACCCAAAGCAGCGACTTGGCGACCGTCGAGACACGCCTGCGCGATGACGCCAGCATTGGCATCCTGGTGAACAACGCTGGCGCCGCGCAATCCGGCAACTTTATCGAACAGTCCACCGACAGCGTTGGTCAGTTGGTGACGCTCAACACGACGGCACTGGTACGGCTTGCCAGCGCCATCGCCCCACGCCTGGCACACGCAGGGGACGGCGCAATTATCAACATAGGTTCCGTGGTTGGCCTGGCACCAGAGTTCGGCATGACGGTCTACGGTGCTACGAAGGCGTTTGTGCTGTTTCTATCACAAGGTATGAGCCTGGAATTGACGCCCAAAGGCGTCTACGTGCAAGCCGTCTTGCCAGCCGCTACGCGTACTGAAATCTGGGAGCGGGCAGGTATCGACATCAATACCCTGACTGATGTCATGGACGTTGGAGATCTAGTCGATGCGGCGCTGGTTGGTTTTGATCGTCGCGAGCCGGTGACTATTCCGCCCTTGCAGGATGCCGACCGCTGGGATGCCCTGCAGGCTGCGCGCCAAGGCTTACTGTCGCAAATTCGGCAATCCGAGGTCGCCGAGCGCTACAAAGCCATGAAAATTGAATCGCCATGAAAGCATTTTCAATCGACCGTTACGGTAAAGAGAATGGGCGTATCCGCGAGGTACCCACCCCTGAAGTGGGTGCCTTTGACGTTCTTGTTCAGGTGCATGCCACAAGCGTCAACCTGCTCGACTCGAAGATCAGTACAGGCGAATTCAAACTGATCCTGCCGTATTCGTTCCCGTTGATCCTGGGTAATGATCTGGCGGGAGTGGTCCTTAGCGTAGGGTCCTCGGTGCGGCGCTTCAAACCGGGTGACGAAGTTTACGCACGCCCGCCTCAGGAGCGCATAGGCACATTCGCCGAACTGATTGCGGTAGATGAAAGCGCGCTCGCGCTGAAACCGAAAAACATCAGCATGGAAGAAGCGGCCTCCCTCCCGCTGGTTGCACTGACGGCCTGGCAAGTGCTGGTTGAAACCGCCAAGCTGAAACGGGGCCAAAAGGTGTTTATCCACGCAGGTTCCGGTGGCGTAGGCACCTTGGCCATCCAGCTTGCCAAGCATCTGGGTGCGTTCGTTGCGACAACCACAAGCACGAGTAATGTGGATTGGGTCAAGGCACTGGGAGCAGATGTCGTCATCGACTACAAGAAACAAAACTTTGAAAAGGTTCTGCAGGATTATGACGTCGTACTCAATAGCCTGGGCGCTGATGAGCTGAAAAAGTCGCTGACCATTCTGAAGCCCGGGTGGCAACTGATATCCATCTCAGGGCCACCGACTCCACAGTTTGCTCAAGAGCAAAAGCTGCCCTGGGTACTCGGCCTCGTTATGCGTATGTTGAGCAGCGGTATCCGCAGGAGAGCGCGCAAAAAGAACATTAGCTATGGGTTTGTATTTATGCGTGCCAGCGGCGCCCAACTGGACAAGATAACTGCGCTGATTGAGTCCAACGTTATAAAACCGGTGATCGACCGAACGTTTTCTTTCGAGTCGACAGCCGACGCCTTGAGCTATGTCGGGCAAGGAAGATCAAAGGGCAAGGTCATCATTAAGGTCAAATAGCCCCCGTTTTTAGAGGGCAGGTAAAGCACTCATTGGCCGCGATCGCCGCGTGCAGTATCGTGGCGTTTGGAATAGGAGGCGCCCATCAGATAGAAGCACCCGCCCGCCACGATAAACGCCGCGAGCATGTAGAACATGAAATGCGCCGACTGCGTTGCCAGGGCAAAGCCGCACAACACCGGCCCCAGCGCACCGCCGAGGCTGGACAGGTTTTGCGCGCCGTAATACATGCCGCGCAAGTGGTCCGGCGCGATGCGGTCAATGAACATGTACTCGGCCGGGAAGACGATGATTTCGCCCACGGTGAAGATCGCCACGGCCAACGCCCAATGCAGCACAGTGGTGGACAACGCAAAGCCGACGACACCCAGCAGAAACAGGCTGAAACCCGCTGTCAGCCATTGATTCAAATGTTCATTGGTAATGCGCTTGCCTACGATGTACTGCAGGCAGATCACCACCGTCGCGTTAACCGCCACCACCGAGCTGACGACCCGGTAGGTAAATTCCGGTGTGCTTGTGGTCACCAGGTATTGCGAGATGTAGCCGGTGAACTGGCCGAACGCCACGGCGCTCAATGCGCCGCCAACCGTGAAGCAGACCAGGCGATAGTCCTTGAGCAGAATGCGCCCCACCGCGACGAACGACACCGGGGCATTGGCCGGGTCGGCGGAGCTGAGGCTCCTGTCGCCCCACACCATGTAGGTCAGGAAGAAGCTCATGCCCAGGATCGCAGACACCAGGAACGGCAGTTTCATGTCCATGTGCGCGAGCCCGGCGCCAATGAACGGCCCCACCGCATAACCAATGTTGATCAGGGTGTAGCGCACCGAAAACACTTTGCCGCGTTCGGCTTCCGGCAGCAGTTTGCCAAACGCCGCCTTGACCACGATATCGATCACTGAATAGGCAAAATTGAACGACACCAGAAACAGGAAAAACAGCCACAGGTGGGACGTGACGCACATGCCGACGAAGCCAACGGTGAAAAACCCCGTGAAGCTGAGGATCAATCGATAGCTGGAGATCTTGTCAGTCAGGTAGCCGCCGTAAAGGCTAAGCAACGAGCCGACGAGCATCGCACCGCCCACTACCAGGCCGATCTCGCTGATGCCCAACGTGAAGTTGGATGACAGATAAATCACCATATACGGCAGGGTAATGGCGCGCCCCAGTGTCAGGAACAACGCAGATGACAGCAGCAGATTGACCGAAAACGGGTAGTGTCTGAAGGCAGCGAGCATCAGAGTCGGTTCCTGTAATGGGCAGTATCAAAAGCTAAGTAACATATCCTTACACATTCACCTTTCAGCCGGCATCATTATTTAGCCGCTTCCCCAATCGCCCGCGCCGCCTGAGCCAGGCGCTGCGTGGCTGCGCGGATTTCCTCCGGATTGAGCGAGGCGAAACCCAGGCGCAAGGCATTCTCCGGATGATCAAAGGGTGAAAACAGGCGACCGCTGCGCACCACCAGGTCCAGCTCCAGAGCTTTTTCAGCCAGTTGATTGACGTTGATTGAGTCGGCGAACCTGACCCACAACGCCAGCCCGCCTTCCGGCTCCTGCACGGCTATCTGCTCGCCAAACGCCTCCAGCAAACAACCCAGCAGTGTCTCCCGACGCCGACGGTATTCTTTAGATACCCGACGCAGATGCTTCTTCAACTCGCCATCGTTGATCAAGTCCGCGAGCATCCGCTGCATGACGGCATCGCCCTGGCCCAGGCTCACCGCCGCCGTGCGCTCGAGCACTTCGATAAGGTTCGACGGGGCAACGATATAGCTGCAACGGAAGGTGCTGCCCAGGGACTTGGACAGCGAGCCGATGTAGATCACATGACGCTGCGCGCTGTCGCTGGCCAGGGGCAAATAGGGCCGTCCGGAAAAGTGATACTCGTGGTCGTAATCTTCCTCGATGATGCAGAAATCATGCAGCCGGGCCAATTCCAGGAGCTGCTGGCGACGTCCGGCACGCAGGCTGACGGTGGTAGGAAACTGGTGATGGGGGGTGACATACATCATCCGCACGTTGTGCCGGCGGCACAGTTCATCGAGCTGGTCGACCCGGCAACCTTCGTCGTCCAGGTCCACGGTGACCAGTTGCGCGCCCAACTGGCGGAAAATCTCCCAGGCAGGTGGGTAACTCAGGCGTTCGACCACCACCACATCACCGGGTTTGAGCAGCGCGCTGGCGGCCAAGTACAGCGACATCTGCACGCCTTGGGTCAGGCAGATCTGCTGCGCGTCGACATTCAGGCCGCGATTGTGCCGCAACATTTCGGCCAGGGCGTCGCGCAAGTACTGGCCGCTGCCTTCGGTGCCATGGCGCACGGTGTTGGTGGTAAAGCTGTTGCGCAAGGCGTTGCGGTAATAGCGATGCAGGACGGCTTGGGGCAGCAAACGATGGTCACAGGCACCATTATCGAAAAACAGCGCGCCCGGCCGATGTTGCAGCGCTGTCGCCTGCTCGCCCGGGGTGAAATAGGCCGCAGCAGGCACCTCCCGCAACGCGGGGGCAAACGACGTCGGCGCGCTGGCGGCAGTCACCGCTCCTGTCGCCAGTTGCGTACTGACGAAGGTGCCGCGACGTTGAATGCTGACCAGCCAGCCTTTGGTCACCGCCTCCTCGTAGGCAAGGATTACCGTCTTGCGGTTCACGTCCAGCAGTTGCGCCATTTCCCGCGTGCCGGGCAACAGCGTTCCGGGGCGCAGGCGTCCCTCGGCAATCGCGCTTACCAATCCTTCGATGATCTTTCTGTACGACGCCTGCGGCTGCGCGCCATCGAGCTTGAGCAGCGGGCGCCATTTGCGGAGCTGGACCATGTGAATTATCCAAAACTGGAGGTTCTTCTGGTCCTAGTCTAACGCAACAATCGAACCTCAATTGCCCCGAGGTGTTTATGCACAACCGCCATGTCGTTGAATTGTTGCCCTCGGGCAAATCCTTCGAAGCCGCCGACCAATTGCTGCTCGACGCCATGCTCGCCAGCGGTCTCGCCGTACCCTTCTCCTGCCGCCGCGGCGCCTGCGGGTCGTGCAAGGTCAAGGTGGTGTCGGGCGAGTACCGCGAAAAGGTGCTCACACCCGACACCCCGGCCGCCTCCTATCCACTCGCGGCTGACGAGATGTTGCTGTGCCAGAGCCATGCCTGCAGCGACATGCGCCTGGAAATTCCCGGCTGGTCGCTGGACACGCCAGCCCTGGAAGTCAGCGCACAGGTGATCAGCAAGCGCGCGTTGAGCGCCGACATCGTCGAGCTGGTGTTGCTGACCGCCCAGCCACTCGACGTGCGGGCCGGCCAGTACGTCAGGTTTCGCCTTGACGACGGCGACAGTCGCTGTTTCTCCGTCGCCAATCTGCCCGCACAGGATCAAGGCCGGTTGGTGTTTCATATTCGCCAGGTCAGCGGCGGCCTGTTTTCCGAACGCATCCTGCCGACCCTGCAAGTGGGTGACGCAGTGAAAATCGAAGGCCCCGTGGGCGCCTGCACCTGGCAACACGACGATGAGCGCCCTGTTGTGCTGTTCGCCACCGGGACCGGTTATGCCGGCATCAAGCCCTTGTTGCTCACGGCCCTGGCCCGCCAGGCCGAAGTCACCCTGTATTGGGGAAACTCGTCGCCGGCAGACTTCTACGACGCTGAGTTTCTTGAGCGGGCCAGCCAGGCACATCCACGCTTTCACTGGCATCGAGTGCAGTCGGTAGACGCCCGCGTGCAACAGGTTGCACTGACACAGCCCCACAACTGGGCGGATAGCCAAATCTACGCCTGCGGCAACAGCAAGATGATCAGCCAAGTCCGCGAAACCTGCCTGGCAGCGGGCGCCCAGGCTCACCGTTTTGTCGCCGAAGCCTTCGTTCCCAGCGGTGCATTGACACCAGCGGAGTCGCTCAACACGCGGCACCCGGTGCTGGAAAAAGTCGGCCCGCGCTACTCGCTGGACGGCATGCTCGCTGCCCGCGAGCAGACGGTCAGAGCCCTGGCCGCCATCGCCGCCCAATTGAAAGTCGGCATGACTACGGCGCAAGCCCTCGACATGGCCAGTCAAACCTTGCAGGCCATGGGCGCTTCTCACACCTGGCACCCCACCTATATCCGTTTTGGCGACGACACCATCCGCACACCGCGCCAAGGCATCGACCCGCAACGCAAGCTGCGCGCCACCGATATCGCCGTAGTCGACCTTGGCCCGGTGTGGGATGGCTATGAAGGCGATTACGGCGACACCTTCGTCTTCGGCGAACACTCGTTGCATGGCGCCTGCGTGAAAGCACTGCATGAAGTGTTCGACGAAACCCGCAGCGCATGGCACCAAGGGCTGACCGGACGCGAGCTGTATGACTTCGCCGAGCACAGTGCCCACTCCAAAGGCTGGCGCCTTGAGCGCAACCTGGCCGGGCACCGCATCGCCGACTTCCCGCATGCCCTGTTCGGGCAGGACAAGCTGGCTGAGGTCGAGATCGTACCGAGCGAGATGGTCTGGGTTTTGGAAATTCAGCTGTGTCATCCCACACAACCGATCGGGGCGTTTTTCGAGGATATTTTGATTGGCGAGGCGAAGGGGGTCTAGTTGTCCCCCCTACTCGCCGGGTGCCGGAGAGTCCACCGATGCGCTTCACACCAAACTTTGCCAGTACGCCGCCTTTTCAAAGATGAAACGCCGGCCCCGCCTCTGCACCGTGTGGAGGCGCTTCAACCCTCACCTTCAGCGCAATCAACAACGCCGCCAGCAGCATCAAGATACCTGCCGCGACAAACACACCGTCGATACCACTGAAGCTAAACATCGCACCGCCCGCCGCCGCACCCGCTGCAATCGCAGACTGCACCGAAGCCACCACCATGCCGCCGGCGCTTTCGGCCTGATCGGGCACTGACCGGGCCACCCAGTTTGACCAGGCCACCGGCACGCCGCCAAACGCCAGGCCCCAGAGCATCAACAGCCACACCTGGCCCGTCACGGTCGCCGGCAACAGCGCCAGGGCGAGTGCTGCCACGCCGACCAGGGCCGGCATCAACACCAAGGTGCCGCGCGGCAGACGCACCAGCAGCCACCCGGCCAGCAGCGTGCCGGCGAAGTTTGCAACGCCGAAACCCAGCAACATCAGCGCCAGCCCTTCGGCGCCGACGCCAGTGGTGCTTTCCAGGAATGGCCGGATATAGGTGAACAACGCAAAGTGCCCGGTATGCACCAGCACGCATCCCAACATGCCCACGGCAATGCCCGGACGCAGCAGCACCTCAAGCACGGTTTTCAAGCGTGCCGTCCGGCGGGGTGCAAGTGGTGGCAGGGTGAACAGCTGGAACACCAGGGTCACGCCGCCCACCGCAGCGGCTGCGAGAAAAGCGCTGCGCCATCCGTACAGCCCACCCAAAAAGCTGCCCAGCGGTACCGCCACGACCGTACCCACCGCGATGCCGCTGAAGATGATCGACAAGGCACGCGGCAGCAGCGCCGCCGGTACAAGCCGCATCGCCACCGCCGCCGCCATGCTCCAGAAGCCACCCAGTGCGATGCCCAACAGGATACGCATCAGCAGCAACACCGTGAGGCTCGACGAAACCGCCACCAGCAAATTGGAACAGATCATCAATGCGCTGAAGCACAGCAACACCACACGGCGGTCGATCCCTCGGGTCAGGCCCGGCACCAGTAACCCGGCGAACAAGGCCACCACCGCCGTGACCGTCACCGCCTGCCCCGCCAAAGCTTCCGAAACACCCAGCTCGGCTGCCATCGGCGTCAGCAGGCTGGCCGGCAGGTACTCCGCCGTCAGCAATCCGAACACGCCCATCGCCAACGAAAACACCGCCATCCAGGCCGGCGTCGCGGGCGCTACATCTGCACCGGTTACGGCGTCACACACACAACTGCTCATCACGGTCATCCTTCAAAAGTTATTGCGACCGGCAGTCTAGGTGCGACGATCAGGATGATCTATGATGAAAAATCTCGAATCCTTTACCGAAACCCCGGAAATGATGCCCACGGATCCGTTCGACCAGTCCTCTGATCTCATCAACGAGCTGCTGCGCGGCATGCGCCTGCGGGGTGTCGAGTACCGGCGCATCCAGGCTGGGCCGGCGTTTGGCCTGGGCTTCCCGGCCAAGCCCGGGCACGCCTACTTCCACCTTATCGCTGCCGGTTGCGTCACCCTGCGTACCGAAGACGGCACTCTGTATGAACTGACGCCAGGCAATGCCGTGTTCATCTCCCATGGCGGTTCCCATCAGGTGCTCTCCAGCCCGGACGTGCCGGTGCAGGACATCGACAGCTTCAACGCCGCAACCCTCGGTGATGCGGTGTGTGCCGTGGATGCCCGGGCCGATGTGGGCGTGGCTCAAAGCGCCCTGCTCTTCAGCGGCTGCATGGAGTTTGAACTAGGGAGTTTGCACGGCCTTGGCCGCCTGATGCCGGACCTGATGCTGATCGATGCCAAGGGCCAGCGTTATCCGGGGCTGATGCCGATCCTGGCGGCCATGGAGCGTGAAGTCAGCAGCGCCCGCATTGGCTTCGCCGGCATTCTGGCGCGCCTCGCTGAGGTGGTGGCGGCCATGGTGGTTCGGGGTTGGGTTGAATGTGCGTGCGGGAATGCGTCCGGCCTGGTGGCGGCGCTGCGTGACCCACGCCTGGCCAAGGCCCTGCTGGCGTTGCATCAGCAACCCGGGCGCGATTGGACGGTGGAGGAGCTGGCAGCGCAATGTCATACCTCGCGCTCGGTGTTCGCCCAGCACTTTCAAACCACCGTTGGCACGCCCCCGTTGCGCTACGCCACCGAACTGCGGATGCGCCTGGCCAGCCAGTGGCTGACACTGGAGCGGTTGCCGATCGAAACCGTGGCGCAGCGCCTTGGCTATAACTCCCAGGCGGCGTTCAGCCGGGCGTTCAAGCGCGTTACCGGGCAGCCGCCTGGGGCCAGTCGGCGACAGTCGATTTAAGGGGAGCTATAGCGTCAGACGTCTTGAGTTGCATGCCGCATCAAGTCGGTGAACAGCTGCAAAATTCTCTGATTCTCCACACCCAATAGTCGGTCACCCACGTAGCATTCGGTCTTGCACCACCCCGGCACCTCTGTGGGTTCCAGGTGTGTGAACAGCCAATAACCGTGTGCTCGGGCAATCTCATCGCGCGCGCTCAGCAGTGCCGCACGGTCTGCGTCGAAACAGACGTGAAGCATGTTCACCTGAGGCGTACGCGGCAGGATACGAATGCCGGGGATCGCCTGCAGGCAGGTCGCCAAACTCAAGGCCCGCTGATAGCAGGCGTCCAGCATCGCCAGGCGTTGATCAAAGCGCATGGCGACGGAGACCACCATCGGGCTCTGTTTTATCAAGGTGCCGCCCAGCCGTTTACGCCACAGGCGAGCCTGTTGGATAAAGTCGGTTTCGCCCGCCAGGAGCGCGCCGGCGATACCGCCCAGGCCTTTGTAGGCCGAGACATAGACGGAGGAGAAACCTTCGGCAATTTCGGCGTAGGAGCGCTGGTAAAAAGCCCGGGTTTCCCACAGGCGTGCGCCGTCCATATGCAGCGGTGTATCCGAGGCTGCAGCCGTGGCTTTCAACGCCTCCAGCTCATGCCACTCTGGCAGTTGCCCACCGATTTCACGCGCGGGCAGCTCCACCACCAGGCAGCTCAGTGGCTCGGCGACCGCAAACAGGTCGTCGGCCAGGATCGGTCGCAACCGGTGCCCCACCATCACTCCATGGAGGCGTAACAAAGCCTGAAACGCCTGCTCTTCGTGGAGCTGCAAATGAGAAGACGCATGTATCCCGAAACGCGGCAGCCGGCGGCGCTCGCTCCAGATGTTGACCGCGATCAATTGCGCCATCACCCCGCTGGGCATGAACACCGCAGCGGGTTTGCCCAGCAGTTCGGCAACCTTGGCTTCAAAACCTTCGATCAACTGACCGCTGCCATAATTGTCATGGGATACGTCGTTGGCCTGCGCCCAATCCGCCATTTCCTGGAACCACTGGGCAGGCGTGGGCTCTGCAAACCCGTTGATCTCGACAGTGCAGGCCGCTTTGAGTTGGCGGCGTTGTTCATCAGTGTTGGGTGTCACGTAAGAGCGCCTATGCAGGGTGGAACATCGTCAATAGAGTGGTTGATCAGTCTGCCTTCTGCAATGGCGCTCTATGGCGTGCAGGGAATGCGGCGCCTTTTATGAATAAAAATTCATACAGTTAAACTGTACAGTTTTTCTGCACGCATGCTAACGTCCGGACATGAACAAACCTTCCATCACCTCCGAAGCCCACTCCGCCGCCCTGGCCGCCGAGCTGCGTATCTCCCTGGGCAAGCTGATACGTCGGCTGCGGGAACAAACCCATCCGAACGATTTCACCTCCGCCCAGAAGTCGGTGCTGCTGCGCCTGGACCGTGACGGGCCCAGTACCGTTTCGGCCCTGGCACGGGCGGAAAGCGTGCGGCCGCAGTCCATGCGCATCACTGTGGCCAGTCTGGAAACGATGAAAGCGATCAGGGGCAAACCCGACCCCAGTGACGGGCGGCAAACCTTGATCGAGCTGACTCCCGGCTTTCGTAAACACCTGATCGCCAGCCGGGCAGCCAAGGACGATTGGCTGCTGCGGGCGCTGCAGGAGCAACTGTCTGCCGAAGAACAAGCTGAACTCGCGGCGGCGGTAAAGCTGCTGGAACGCCTTGCCGACTTTTGAACTACCCCTACCCGTTCGAGGGCATAGCATGACCATCACCTCGCTGGATCCGAATACCGCGCTGATCATCGTCGACTCGCAACCAGGGAGGCATGACCATGCAATGGCATGACCTGGTGTCTTACTTCTTCGGCGGTGTGCTCCTCGCCAACGCGGTGCCGCATTGCGTCAGCGGCCTGATGGGCCAGTCCTTCCAGACGCCGTTTGCCAAGCCGCGCGGCCAAGGGCGGTCTTCCTCGACGTTGAATGTGCTCTGGGGTTTTCTCAACCTGGTGATCGGCTACGTGCTGGTCTACCGGGTCGGGAATTTCGACCTAAAAAGCGCCGCTGATGTGCTCGCCCTCGGGCTCGGGGCCTTGGCGCTGAGTGTTTTCCTGGCGCAGCACTTCGGGCGTTTCAACGGTGGTAATCCCTCAAGGCCGGTGTGAGTTCCATGGGCATTTTCCGCTCGCTGCGCAGCGTCAACTACCGCATCTGGGCTGTCGGCGCCCTGGTGTCGAATATCGGCACCTGGATGCAACGCACCGCCCAGGACTGGCTGGTGCTGACCCAGCTCACGCCGCATAACGCTTCGGCCGTCGGCATCGTCATGGCGTTGCAGTTCGGGCCGCAATTGCTGTTGCTGCCCTGGACAGGTTTCGCCGCCGACCACTACGACAAGCGCAAGCTGCTGATCGTCACCCAAGGCGTGATGGGCTTGCTGGCGCTGACACTGGGGGTGTTTACCCTGACCGGCATCGTCCAGCTGTGGCATGTGTATGTGTTCGCGTTTTTGTCGGGCTGCGCCTCGGCGTTCGACGCGCCCGTGCGGCAGATTTTCGTGGCGGATCTGGTGGGCGAGGCAGACTTGTCCAACGCCATCGCGCTCAATTCCACCTCGTTCAATATGGCCCGCATGATTGGCCCGGCGGTGGCCGGCGTGACCATCGCGTCGGTGGGCACCGGCTGGGCTTTCCTGCTCAATGGCGCGAGCTTTTTCGCGGTGCTGGCCTCGCTGTTCCTGCTGCGGGTTTCCGGCCTGCACACCAGCCTGCGAGCGCTGCGTACCAAGGGCAGCCTGACGGAAGGCTTGCGCTATGTGTGGGCGCGACCAGACCTGATGGCGATCTTGGTCATGCTGTTTTTGATCGGCACCTTCGGCATGAATTTTCCGATCTTTATCTCGACCATGGCCGTCACCGTGTTCCACGCCGATGCCCGTGGCTATGGCCTGCTGACGTCGACCCTGGCCATCGGCACCATCGCCGGGGCGCTGCTCGCCGCCGGCCGCGAGCGGCCGCACTTCAAGTCACTGCTGTACGGCGCGCTGGTGTTCGGGGTGGGCTGCACCCTGGCGGCGATTGCCCCGAATTACTGGCTGTTCGCCGGGGCGCTGGTGATCATCGGCGTGGGCGCCCTGACCTTCAGCAACACCACCAACAGCCTGATGCAACTCACCACCGAGCCCGCCATGCGCGGCCGAGTGATCGCCCTGCGGGTGGGCGTGGCCCTTGGCGGCACACCGATTGGTGCTCCGATTGTAGGTTGGGTGGCCGACCACCTCGGCCCACGCTGGGCACTGGCAGTCGGCGCGGCCTCCGGCATCCTGGCCGCCGGGGTGGCGGTGTACACCATGACGCGCAAGCTGGATCGGCCGAAGAAAATCTGACAGGCAAAACGAATCCAATGGGGGAGCTGTCGAGCTTCGCAGGTTTGCACAGTTGATCGTTCCCACGCTCTGCGTGGGAATACATCCTGTGACGCTCCGCGTCACCACCGCGCAGGACTTGAGCCTTGCATCGTCAGCTGGACGCGGAGCGTCCGAGGTGGCATTCCCACGCAGAGCGTAGGAACGATCAACCTCGACAGCTCCCACAGTTGCTCTCTCGCGTATCATCACCCTCCTCGCTCATAAGGGACTCCCCATGTCTTCAACCAAACGCGACAGCGCGCGCATCGAGCGCCGCCTGGTCACGACCCTGACCGAAGCCTGTGAAATCGCCAAGGCCGAAATCACCGGCTTCGATTGGCTGACCCACGAAGTCGACTACCAGGCCTTTGCACAAAGCCTGGTCGTCATCTGGGTATTCGACACACGTGCGAACAAGGAACTGGCTCTTTCAAGCGGACTGGACCAACGCATGCGTAAGCTGACGGCCACGGCGTTGGAAGACGCAGGCATGGATCGCCCCTCTTCGGACCGCTACGTTCGCTTCGATTCCGAGGAAGAATGTCACCTCCAGCATGGCGGCGATTGGCGTCTGCGCCTGACCAAACTGTATGCGGTAAAGGGGCGAAGCCTTGGCTAAGGATATCGAGAATCCGTGCGTCTCAACCTGCCAGCTCAGTGGTGAGCTGTGCGTCAGCTGTGGACGCACCAAGGATGACATTCGCAAATGGAAAAAGATGAAGCGGCCAGAGAAAATGGCCGCTGTGCAGCGCGCGACGTTGCGCTTGAAGACGTTGAAAAAGGGCAAGTAACGCCAACAGCTTCAAGCCATCAAGTGCGCCCAACTGACCCCGTCACCGGCAAATTCCCCAACAGCTTGAGCCCGGTAGTCTTCACAAACGTTTCGTAATCCATTGGCTTCTGGATACGGGTTTCAGCGTTGGGCAGTACATACGCCCAGGCGCGCTTGGACGACACGTCATACACCAGTTTGAACAGGCGGGTCGGCACCCAGACCTTGTTGTTGCCAATGGTGCTGTAGCCCGGGTCAAACAGCGGGCCGGTGAACACGTACACATTGCCGTCGGCGCGCTTGGCAAACTTGCGCACGTCCGCCTCGACCTTGCTCCAGATCTTGCGGTTGTTGGTCGGGTCCTGGGGCACCATGTTCGACAGTGCGAAGGATTGGGCCATGGCGTTGGTGCTCGGCGCATCGGCGGCCGGGGATTGATGGCCACGGTCCACGGCCGGATGTTGGCCACGGTAGTCACTCAACTCGGCGCGTGCGCCCTTGGGAATGCGCGGGTCGGCGTAGAACTGGTTGGTGCGTTCTTCGCCTTTGGCGTCCTGCAACTGGCTGGCATTCAGGCGTTCGACCACTACCAGCGGGGTCTTGCTGGTTTGCGAGTAGAGCACCGCAAAATTATCCGAGCACAGCGCCAGGGGTTTCATGGTGGCCGGCACCGTGGCCGTGTTGATCGGTTGCGCGGACGGGAACAGATCGGCACAGCCATCGAACGAGGCACGTTGCTGTTTGTTTGAATAGAGATCCAGAGCGGCACCCTGGCTGATGGAACCCGAGCGGGAGGTGTGTGGCTGATGCTCGGCAGGCAGCTTGATAAGGTCCAGCAGACCACGAGCTTCTGCCCCGGTGGAGAGCAAAACAAGGGCCGACAGCCCAACTGCAATTTTGCGTAGGTGCATGGGTTAAATCTTCAAAGTTCGATGGCGGGGCTTATGGACCCATGGATGTCACTTTAGTGCGAAACCGTGCTGCAAAATACCCTGTGCACGGTTTACGTAAGTGACTGATAGGTTTGAAGATAAGCCCGCAGCATGCGTGTCACCTGCTGTTCCAGGCCGGCTTCAAAGGCCGCTGATGCATTGCCTTCAAGCAACGCCCGCACCGGCCCCACCACCGCGCTGAGCGAGATGGCGGCGGTCAGGGATGGGTCTTCAAAACGGGCATCCGACGCCGTCGCCAACATCGCTGCAATCGCGGCCACCATCCGCTTGTTGATCCGCGCGACCAGCTCCGCACCGCCCCGCTCACCCGCGATGGCATAGAGGGCTTTGGACGCCGTCGGATCCATCAGTTTTACGGCGAGAAAAGCCGTCACAAACCCCGATGCCATTTCAGCAACCGTCGTGCCCTGGTATTGGTCGCAGGCCTGCTCGACGGTCTCGACCACATGGACCAGATGCTTTTCCAAAACCGCAGCGAGCAGTGCATCGCGGTTTGGATAGTACTGATAGAGACTGCCCACCGACATGCCCGCACGTTCGGCCACGCGGGTCGTGGTGCAGCGGACCAAACCCTGAGCGGTCAAAACCTGAAGGGTCGCCGTGTGCAACGCTTCGACCGTCGCCGCCGACCGGGCTTGAACCGCTGATTTTCTTGGCTTTAGTGACGCTTTGAGAGTGCTCATGGAATGCGAATTCAAAACCTGAAGGATCCTTCATATTATAGGCTTCCTCCCGCCAAGCAAGAGCTACAACCATGAACCTCAGCACCTTCAATCTCGGCGATCGTACCGTCAACCGCATCGGATACGGCGCCATGCAACTGGCTGGTCCCGGGGTGTTTGGCCCGCCAAAAGATCGTGAGGCGGCGCTCGCAGTACTACGCGAGGCCATCGCATCCGGCGTAAACCATATCGACACCAGCGATTTCTACGGACCGCATATCACCAATCAGATCATTCGTGAGGCACTGCATCCATATAAAGACGACCTCACCATCGTCACCAAGGTGGGCGCCCGTCGTGGCGACGATGGCGCCTGGTTCAATGCGTCGTCGAAGGCCGAGCTGACCCAGGCCGTGCATGACAACCTGCGCAACCTGGGCCTGGATGTGCTGGACGTGGTGAATGTGCGAGCCATGCACGGCGTGATGGGCACTGCCGAAGGCTCGATCGAAGAGCCACTGAGTGCCATTGCCGAGCTGCAACAACAAGGGTTGATACGCCATATCGGCATCAGCAACGTGACCCCGACGCAGGTGGCCGAGGCGCGAAAAATCGTGCGTTTCGTGTGTGTCCAAAACCTGTACAACATCGCCCATCAACACGATAACGCGATGATCGATGAGCTGGCCCTGGACGGCATTGCCTATGTGCCGTTCTTCCCGCTGGGCGGGTTCTCGCCGGTGCAGTCTGCGGTGTTGTCGAACGTTGCACAGCGGCTTGGCGTCACCCCGATGCAATTGGCCCTGGCATGGTTGCTGCGTCGTTCACCCAATATCCTGCTGATCCCCGGCACGTCCTCCGTCACTCACTTGCGTGAAAACATGGCGGTAAGCGAACTGGATCTTTCGGATGAGGTGCTGGCAGAGCTGAATACCATCGCCGGCTGACCTTCAGGCCAGCAGCTCGGTAATCCACCGCGCCTGCTGGGCCACCTCTTGCACCTTGTCCTCAGGCACCGCCTGCCGTGCCTGGGCAAAGTCACTGAGGGTCTGCTGTTTGTGGCGCAGGATGCGCTGCCACTTGAGCAGGAATTCCGGGCGGCGCGCCTGCATTTGCAGCGGGCCGAAGTACAGCTCTTCGGCGGTGTAGGTCACCGGCCCGGCGCGCTCGGCAACGATGATTTCGTAGAAGAAGCGATTCTCCCGCAGCAGCTCTTCGCACACGATGCGGTAGCCGTTTTCCATCAGCCACTGGCGCAACGGTTGCTCGCCGCCGTTGGGTTGCAGCACCAGGCGCTCCTGGCCACTGAGGCGTGCCTTGTCACTGTCGAGGATGTCGCGGATCGTCTCGCCGCCCATGCCGCAGATACTGATCGCAGTGATCCCGTCTGCCGTCTCGATTGCCGCCAGGCCACTGGCCAGGCGAACGGTGATGTGTTGCTCCAGCTCATTCTCGCGCACCGTACGCTCGGCTGCGCGGAACGGCGTCAAGGCCACTTCGCCCGCCACCGCCGCCACAATAGCGCCGCGACGCATCAACGCCACCGGCAGATAACCGTGATCAGAGCCGATATCCGCCAGGCGCGCCCCGGCGGGTATATGGGCCGCCACGCGTTCCAGGCGCATGGACAATGTGTGTTCGTTCAACTGTCGTTCCTTTTCGGTAATACCTTGGCCATTGTATTCCGGGTTCATCAAAGAGGAACGTCGCATTGGCGAGCGCCGTCAATCAGTGGCCGCCAGTCTCACCAGTTCGTTGCGCAACAGCGAACGATCAAGCACTGCCATCCCGGCCTGCCAGTCAATGGAAAGCACCTGGCTGATTTTTTGTTGGCTGACCGTAGGCTCAGCCAGGAAATAGCTTTTGCACTCACGGATGCTGATGATATTCACCAGCCAGTCCTCACCCTGGGCCGCCAGCCAATCAACGATGGTCGAGCGATGCTTTCGGATCAGCGCACCGGCATCCCACACCGTCATCTGCGCGAAAACCAGCGGCAGGTTGCTGTCAGCCTTCAGCCACTTCATGTCGCCCGCCAGCGCGCCCGCCAGGTCTGATTCGATAGTGGCCTGGCACTCATGAAAATATCGCTCAGGCCAGTCCGCCGCGAGTTTCGCCCGCAGAGCGAGGGTTTCATAAGCCCGAATATCCGCCGAGGTGGTCAACTGCCCGGTAAAGTTCAGGGTATTGTCCAGGATTGCCGTGGCCAGCAACGCGGCACTGTGTTCGCTGATCAGCGGCAATAAACCGGCCGCCTCCCAACGCAGGAAAACCTGCGTCGCCGCCGCGCCGATCAATTGGATGTCTGCGTGAGGCCCGAGTTTCTGCGCCCAATAGGTTTCAAAGCCCGGGTGATGGTCAATCACCTCCACCACCTGATCGAGCACGACCACCGGGTCGAAGTGGTGGAAGTCCGAGATATCCACCATCACAAACTCATCACCGGGCCCGGGCCGGTAATCGTCCAGCGACGATGGCCAGCCGAGTATGGTCCTGGAGATGCTGGCATTCAGCGGAGCACTGCTGACGGCACGCGCCTCGATCCCTTGGCGATTCAACAACTCGGCATACGCGATGCAACAGGCGTACGCATCAATGTCCAGATACGCCGAGCCGGAGGTGACTACCCTCATCGGAAATACTCCATGATTTCATATTTTTGGCAGGCAAATTTCACACGCCTTTATGACGAAAACATGACTAAATGGACAGAACAACCCGGGAGATTTGAGCAATGACGTCATTTCGCGTTCGCGAGCTGAGCAGTACGGACACTGAAGCATTGCTGGCCTTCGAAACCCGTAACCGTGAGTGGTTCGAGTCGCATATCGAGGCGCGCAACCCTTCGTTTTACTCAACGCAGGGCGTCGCCGAGCATATTGAAGGCTATTTATCTGGCCTTGCCGCGGGCGCCTGGCACCCGTTCGTGATCGAAGACGCCAGCGGCGAAATCGTCGGTCGCGCCAATCTGAAAAGCATCGATTCACCGAAGGGCTCTGCCGAAGTCGGTTACCGCGTGGGCGAGCGCTCGTGCGGGCAAGGGCTGGCAACCCTGGCGCTGAACCATCTGATCCACGAGGCACAGGCGCGTTGGGCACTCAAGCAATTGGTGGCGTACGTGTACCCGGAGAATGTGGGCTCACAAAAAGTCCTGACCCGCTGCGGATTCGTGCCTGAACAACCCGCACCGGACGGCAAGCCCCAAGGCGAAAACCGCTTCGTTCTGACTTTTAAGGCCTGAAGACCTGGCACCCCGGCGAACCTTTACCCGGTAAACACCGTCCGAGCTAGGGCATTGATGTTTACCGCTCGCCGCGAGGTTTCCGTTTGAAAGCTGCCATCATCAAAAAATACCGCCTGATCATCAAGACCATGGGCTATGTAGGCTGGGCACTGTTCTGGCTGCTGCTCTGGGATATCGCCGTCACCGTGGACTTCATGCTGTTCCTCAACAGCAAGATCAACCTGCCGCTGATGCCACTGACTTTGCTCGGCTCGGCGCTGGTGGTGTTGATCAGTTTCCGCAACAGCAGCGCCTATAACCGCTGGTGGGAAGCACGCACGTTGTGGGGCGCGATGGTCAACAATTCCCGCAGCTTTGCGCGGCAAGTGCTGACGCTGCTGGATGACCCGAACAATGAGGTCAACCCGATAAAGTCGACGTTGCTGCGCCGTCACGTGGCCTACGTGAACTGCCTGGCGGCGCACTTGCGGGGCCAGCCTTGCCCGGAGGAAATCCGCGCGTTCCTGCCAGCCGACGAGTTCGCCCGCAGCACCAGTACCAATAACTTTTCCAACGACATTCTCAACGGCTCCGCAGCCCTGCTGGCCCAGGAATACAAGGCCGGGCGCCTGGACAGCATTCGCCTGGCACGGCTGGAGTCGACCCTGGTGGATTTGTCCAACAGCCAGGGCGGCATGGAGCGCATCGCCAACACGCCGCTGCCCTACCCTTACGTGTATTTCCCACGGCTGTTCATTTCGCTGTTCTGCCTGATCGTGCCGGTAGGCCTGGTGGAATCCCTGGGCTGGTTCACCCCGCTGGCGTCCACGGTGGTGGGCTTTATGCTGCTGGCCATCGAACGCATCGGCACCGATTTGCAAAGCCCGTTTCGTGACAGCGAACACCAGATCCAGATGGAGACCATCTGCGAAACCATCGAGAAAAACCTGCAATCGATGCAGCGTGATTCCCTGGGGGGCGACCGGATCCATTGATATTTGCTGGCCATTAACAAAAAAATCCAGCCAACGGTGAATTATTCAGTGTCCGCATGTATCTGACCAAAGAGCACGTGCCATTAAAACAATGGCAATGAAATGGACCAGGGCTGAGTAATTCCCATGAAATCACGCAAGAAAACCGTCAATCCGATTGGATTGGATGACATCACCATTGTCGACGACGCCAAGATGCGCAAGGCGATCACCGCCGCTGCGCTGGGCAACGCCATGGAATGGTTCGACTTCGGCGTATACGGCTTTGTCGCCTATGTACTCGGCAAGGTGTTTTTCCCCGAGGCATCCCCCAGCGTACAGATGATCGCCGCCCTGGCGACCTTCTCGGTGCCGTTCCTGATTCGCCCGTTGGGCGGCCTGTTTTTCGGCCGACTGGGGGACAAATACGGCAGGCAAAAGGTCCTGGCCGCGACCATCGTGATCATGTCCATCAGCACCTTTGCCATCGGGTTGATCCCCTCCTATGACTCGATCGGGATCTGGGCGCCGATCCTGTTGCTCTTGGCCAAGATGGCCCAGGGCTTCTCGGTAGGCGGTGAATACACCGGCGCGTCGATCTTCGTCGCCGAATACGCACCGGACCGCAAGCGCGGCTTCCTCGGCAGCTGGCTGGACTTCGGCTCCATCGCCGGCTTCGTCCTTGGCGCCGGTGTCGTGGTGTTGATTTCGGCGGTGATCGGCGAAGAGGCGTTCCAGTCCTGGGGCTGGCGCCTGCCGTTCTTCCTCGCGCTGCCATTGGGCATGATCGGGCTGTACTTGCGTCATGCCCTGGAAGAAACACCGGCCTTTCAACAGCACGTGGAACAACTCGAACAAGGCGATCGCGAAGGCCTGGCGGGCGGCCCGAAAGTGTCGTTCAAGGAAGTCGCCACCAAGCACTGGCGCAGCCTGATGACCTGCGTCGGCGTGGTGGTGGTGACCAACGTCACCTACTACATGCTGCTCACGTACATGCCGAGCTACCTGTCTCACAACCTGCACTACAGCGAAAACCACGGCGTGTTGATCATCATCGCGATCATGGTCGGCATGTTGTTCGTGCAGCCAATGATTGGCTTTGTCAGCGACAAGATCGGGCGCAAACCCTTCATTCTGTTCGGCAGCATCGCGCTGTTCTTCCTCGCCATTCCGGCCTTCATGCTGATCAACAGCGGCAAGCTCGGGCTGATTTTCTCGGGGCTGCTGATCATTGCGGTGGTGCTCAACTTCTTTATCGGCGTGATGGCGTCCACCCTGCCGGCGATGTTTCCTACCCACATCCGCTACAGCGCGTTGGCCAGCGCCTTTAACATCTCGATCCTGGTGGCCGGCCTCACGCCGACCGCCATGGCCTGGCTGGTAGAGACCACCAACAACCTGTACATGCCGGCCTACTACCTGATGGTGTTTGCCGTGTTGGGGCTTTTCACCGCCCTGACCATGAAGGAAACCGCCAACAAACCCCTGCGCGGCGCAGCACCGGCGGCTTCGGATATCGAGGAAGCCAAAGAGCTGCTGCAGGAGCACGAAGACAATATCGAGCAGAAGATCGAAGACATCGACGCGCAAATCGCCGAGCTGGAAGCCAAGCGCGAAAACCTGGTGCAGCAACATCCACGCATCAACTGACGCAACATATTTAGAAACGAATAGACGGTGAACTAACGCGCAAGCAGCAGGCTCCTTCCTTAAGCGCAGTCAGCGCGGCCCTGATGAGCCTCATCAGGGCCGCTCAACGATAAGGAGCCGCCCGTGACCGTCACCACCGCCCTCACCTACCGCTGTACGCCTGGCCCGCTTCACGCGACCTTGCTGGCCGGTACCGTCCCGCTGTTTCTCGGCGCTCTGCTGAGTGACATTGCCTACTACCAGACCTACCAGATCCAATGGAGTAACTTCGCCGCCTGGCTGATCGCCGGCGGCCTGGTGTTCTGTGGGCTGGCGGGGTTGTTTGCGCTGGTCAACCTGCTGCGGGCCGACCGCAAGGCCGGGCGCCCCACGGTGTACTTCCTGCTGTTGCTGGTCACCTGGGCACTGGGCCTGGTCAACGCCTTTGAACATGCGAAGGATGCCTGGGCCGTGATGCCTTCGGGCCTGGTGCTGTCCGCAATCGTGACCCTGCTGGCCTGCGTGACCACGTGGGTCGGCCTGACCAACCTGCGTTCGGGAGGTGCCCAATGAAGCCTTCCAGCACGCTGACCGTTTTAAGCATGGCGATGTTGTTGAGCGCCTGCGGTGGCGAAGCCGACAGCACTCAGGCTCGCGGCCCCGACCCCAAACTGCCGGAACCTCAACGCGGCCTGCTGCCCAGCATGAAGATCGCCGAACCGGTGGCCTGGGGTGAGCAGAAACCCACCGTGCCCGAGGGTTTCAGCATCACGGCCATCGCCACCGACCTGCGGATTCCGCGCCAGACCCTGGTGCTGCCCAACGGTGACATCCTCGTCGCCGAAGGCCGCGGCGGCAGCGCGGCGAAGCTCAAGCCCAAGGACGTGATCGCCAGCGTGATCAAGGCCGAGGGCAACACCAAGGTCAAGGGCGGCAATCGCCTGACCCTGTTGCGGGATGCCGACGGTGACGGCACCTACGAGTTGAAAACCGTGTTCGCCGAAAACCTCAACGCGCCCTACGGCCTGGCCTTTGCCGACGGCAAGCTGTACGTGGCGAACCAGGATGCGCTGGTGCGCTTCGACTACGAGGACGGCCAGACCAAGGCCGGTGGCCCACCTACCACCGTCACCGACCTGCCTGCCGCGATCAATCATCACTGGACCAAATCCCTGGCGATCAGCCCCGATGGCCGCTCGCTGTATGTCGGCATCGGGTCCAACAGCAACATCACCGAACGCGGCATGGAGGTCGAGATCGACCGGGCGATGGTCTGGCAGATCGACGCCGCCACCGGCGCTCACAAGCCTTACGCAACCGGTTTGCGCAACCCGACCGCCCTGACCATTCAACCGGGCTCCGGACAGGTGTGGGCAGTGGTCAACGAACGGGATGAATTGGGCCCGGACCTGGTACCGGATTACCTGACCTCGGTGCGCGAAGGTGAGTTCTACGGCTGGCCCTACAGCTATTGGGGCCAGAACGTCGACACCCGCGCCCAACCGCAAAACCCGGCCAAGGTCGCCGCCGCGATCAAACCGGATTACAGCCTGGGTTCCCACGTCGCGGCACTGGGCGTCGACTTCTCCATCCCGGCCATGGGCGAGAAATATGCCGACGGCGTCTTCGTGGGCGAGCACGGCAGCTGGAACCGGGACAATCCGGTGGGCTACAAGGTGATCTTCGTGCCGTTCAGCAATGGCAAGCCGGCCGGCGAACCGCTGGACTTCGCCACGGGTTTCCGTGGAGATGATGGCAAGACTCGCGGGCGGCCGGTGGGGGTCACTGTTGATCCGAAGGGTGCGCTGATCATTGCCGATGACCTGGCCAACACGGTGTGGAGGGTGACGCGCAATAAATGAGGCCTGAAGCGGCCAACGTGGTTGCCTTCCCGGGGAGCGCGGCGGTACCTTCGCCGCACTCACGAACAGGAAGGTAATCGCAATGCCAGACACCACCGACAACGGCTTCTACGATCGCGCGGACGCGCACATTGAGCTGTCCAACGAGCAGTTCAGGGTGTTCGCCGACCTGGGCAAAGTCAGCGCCTCTATGATGTTCGGCACCACACGGTTCAATGCCTGGGTCAGCGCACGCAGCTTTAAATCCGGCGAAGAAATGGTCCAGGCCCGTGAGGCGATGCTGAAGTATTTCTGTGATCAGTACCGAATGATGCTTGAGGATAACCTCGATGATCACATCAATAATTTCAGCAAGTACATGCTAGTCAAGGCACCTGAATAAGCCGGTTTTTTTCCGCTTAAGGGGAGGTCAATGTCACCAGGTACTTGCCTGAATTCACAGGCTTCCCTTGGCCATCCACCAATGTGTATTGCTGCTGGTAATAAGGCCCCGACCGCCCGCTGTCGGCGACCAGTTTCACGCTGACGGCGCTGTGATCAAGGGCAGTGACCGAGCTCACCGGCTCCACGTTACGGACGCTGATGGCGCTGCCACGTGCCAGGCTCGGGCAGTTGCTGAGTTTTAGTCCGTCGGCCATGGTCAGCGGCGTGCAAGACGCCTCGACAATGCTGCCGTGAAAGTAAATGACTCCCTGCCCCACCGGGCTCGCGGCCATGCAGGCGCCGGAGAGGCTGAACAGCAGGCCAACATGGATTGCAGACATTCTCTTGATGGTCATGCCAATACTCCCGGGGTTAAAAGCCTATGCCTCGGGATATCGGCTGATTGGCGGATTATTTTAAGATTTGTCTGATGTTAGAACCGGTTATTTCAACGACTTTGGAAATATCAGTGCCCGCCAACCGCAGGCTTGCCGTGCGCCCGGTGCCCCGGTTTGAAGCCATGGTTGCGCGCGACCCACGTAATCGCAAAACCCACCGCCAGCAACACCAACATCGCCCACGGGAATGACGCCACACCCCAGGTATCGAGCAACACTCCGCCCACCACACCACTTCCCGCAATGGCGCTGTTCCAGGCCACCACATTCAGCGACAGCGCCACGTCTGCCCCATCGCCGGCCGCGTCCGCCAATGCGGTTTGCAGCAACGTTGCCGCGCCACCAAAACTCAAGCCCCACACCGCCACACCGGCATAAATCACCCCGGGCACCTGCGCGAGAAAACCAAACGCCAGGCACGTCGCCGCAAAGCCCGCCAGGCTGACCAGCACCGTCTTGCGCAACGCCACATCCACCAACCGAGCGGTCACCCAAATCCCGAGCAGCGCCGCTATACCAAACACCAACAACACCAGATCCACACGATCCACCAAGCCCGCCGGGGCCACGAACGGCGCGATGTAGGTATAGAGAATGTTGTGGGCGAGCATCCATGAGATCACCACCGCCAGCACTGGCCGTACGCCCGGCGTGGTCAGCACCTTGCGCAACGGCATACGCTGATGGGCTGACTGGCCGGGGTAATCCGGCACTTTCACCAGCACCCAGACGATCAACACCAGGGTCAGCGCCGACATGATGCCGAAGGTGGTGCGCCAGCCCACCAGTCCACCCAGCCAGGTGCCCAGCGGCACGCCGAGTGACAGCGCAATCGGCGTGCCCACCATGGCCAGTGCCAATGCCTTGCCCTGCTGATGCGGTTCAACCATGCGCCGCGCATAGCCGGCCAACAAACTCCAGGCCAGCCCCGCGGCCATCCCGGCGAGGAACCGCGCCAGCAGCGTCAGCCCGTAGTGGGACGACAGCGCCGTGATGGAATTGAACAGCAGAAAACCGACGATGGTCAGTAGCAGCACATTGCGTCTACGCCAGCCGCGAGTAGCGATGGTCAGCGGGATCACCGCCAGCACCGAACCCAGCGCATAGGCGGTGACCATCTGCCCGGCCATGGACGCTGAAACGCCCAGCCCTTCGCTGATCAGCGGCAACAGGCCCGCCGGCAGGGTTTCGGTGACGATGCAGATAAAACCGGTCATGGCCAGGGCGAGCAAGGCGCCGATGGGCAAGCGGTCGGGAACGGCGTCTGCCGATAAGGTGGTTGAGGGGGTCACAGGGAAGCTCCTTGAACTAGAGGACTTAAATACCGATCGATATAAATGTTGGGCGCACCACGTAGCGTTGTCAACGACTTATGTATCGACTAGTATTTATCTCATTACCCCGAGAGGATTCCCCCATGGCGCAGATGGGCCGCCCCCGCACTTTCGACCGAGACCAGGCCGTGGAACAGGCCATGCACCTGTTCTGGGAGCACGGTTACGACGCCACGTCCCTGAGCCAGTTGAAAAGCGGATTGGGCGGTGGCATCTCCGCGCCGAGTTTTTACGCGGCGTTCGGCTCTAAGGACGCGCTTTTCCAGGAATGCGTGCAGCGTTATCTGGCGACGTTCGCCCAGGTCACCGAATGCCTGTGGGATGACGGCCTGCCACCGCGCCAGGCCATCGAGACCGCGCTGCGCCAATCCGCACGCATGCAGTGTGAAGAGGGGCATCCCAAAGGCTGCATGGTGGCCCTGGGCGTGATGAGTGCGCCCTCCCCCGAGAACGCGCAAGTCACCCATGCACTGACTCATTCACGGGAGCGCACCCGAGCGGGCATTGTGCATTGCGTCGAGCGTGGCATTCGCGCAGGCCAGTTACCCGCCGAGACCAACGCCCGTGCGATGGCTACGGTCTACGACAGTTTCCTGCAAGGCGTGTCGATCCTGGCTCGGGATGGCGTTGACGCTAATGCCATCGATACTGCCATCGGCCAACTGATGCTGACCTGGGATTTATCCGCCGCTACAGCGCCGCCCATTCGGCGCGATGCTCCAGCAGAAAGTCCACAAACGCCCGCACCCGATGGGGCACGTAGCGGCCGTGGGGATACAGCAAGGTAAACGGCCGTGAGCGTCCACCGTAAGGCTGCAACACCTCCACCAGGCTGCCGTTGGCCAACTCGTCCTCGACGATGAATTTATAGGTCTGGAACAGCCCCGCGCCGTGCTTGGCCAGGGTTACGCCACCGAGCACATCGTCAGAGCAGCTGTAGCCCGCTTCACCGGCAAACTCTCGCTCCTTGCCGTCCACCTGGAACAGCCAGGAAATGCGCCGCCCGTTGCTCGGCAATTCGTACTGGATGCACTCATGGTCCGGCAAATCCTCCAGGGTTTGGGGCGTGCCGGCACGCTTCAGATACGACGGCGCCGCAACCACCACCAGCTTGGCGTCTTCCAGCAACCGCGCAATCAGCGTCGAGTCCGGCTGGGCACGCACGCGGATGGCCAGGTCATAGCCTTCGGCGACGAAATCAATATTGCGGTTGCTGATGTGGATATCCACGGTGACTTGCGGGTACAGCGCACGGAATTTCGGCAGCAGCGGCAGGATCCGGTGATGGCCGTAGGTGGTCGGGATGCTGATGCGCAACAGCCCGGACGGCACCGATTGCGCGCCCATCATTTCCTGCTGGGCTTCCACCAGTTGCGTGAGGGCCTGGCGGCATTGCTCGAAAAACGTCCGGCCGCCCTCGGTCAGGCGGATGCTGCGGGTGGTGCGTACAAACAATCGGGAACCCAGGCGTTCTTCCAGCCGCGAGATGCTGCGGCTCACCGCCGCCGGCGTCACGCCCGCCACTTGGGCGGCGGCGGTAAAGCTGCTGGCCTCGGCAGCCAGGCAGAACAGCTCGATGCTGCCCAACTGCAAATCTTCGAAATGGCGCTTCATGATGGATTACACCGGGTATCTACTTGGGGATTCACCCGCTCTATTTATCAGCAAGTGCCGCATAAATATAGGGGCCCTACCTGGCCCGTGCTTGCTTTCATTCCATGCACACCGCCCACAACTTCCGTGGCAATGCTCTGTCGTTGGACCTTGCGAACTCCATCAACAACCAGCCGGTCGTGGTCAACCGATCACCGAATACCGACCGTGGTTTGCAGATCGACTCCCTGCAAAAAGGCGTGTATTTCCAGGACCAGATCAAGTTCGACGAGGCCACCACCTCGCGCGCAGGGTTGGTGTACAAGGCTGGCAACGGCCTGGCACCGTACCTGAGCTACAGCGAATCGTTCTTCCCGGTAGCGGGTGTGAGCAAGGCCGGGCAAGTGTTTGTGCCCACCGAAGGCAAACAGTACGAGTTCGGTGACTTACCGCTGGTAGGCCAACAACGGCTCACTCAGCGGTTCGGGGCGTCAGGCATATGGCGTTGGGGGCGGTGGTTGGGGGCATATCCGTTGGTTTTGTTACGGCTACTA